>CAZJZO010000058.1:0-20820 GCA_964550495.1 uncultured Porphyrobacter sp.
CCGACCAGCTTGCGATCTCCATTCATGCGACGGTTCGCTGCCGTTGAAGCGCCGCCTTTTGCCGCTATTGGTCGGCATTTGAGCGTTCAATACTAGCGCGATATTCAGTCGGATCCGACGGTTTTGGGTGCTGCCGCGCTTTGCGCGTCAGGACGAAGAATTACCCGGTTCATCTAGCATCCGGCGGCAATAGATATTCGACCGCACACGATTCGCTCGAACATTCAATATTTGCTTGGACTGAGACCCTCTCGAAGAGCCTCCAAAGTGCGACTCGCCTGAGTGCGAGTCGAAAGAAAAACGGCGCAAAGAGACGAAGAAGGCTGGGCTGCGGTGGAAGATTACTTGCACCATATCGAACAACCCAAGACGAATTGGTCTTGCGTTGCGTCGGAGTGAAATTGACAAAGCCACTTGGCTTTGACAGTCTTCCAAAGAGCCATAAGTGTAAGTTAAACCTAACAGTTTTTGGCTCATTCGTGTGCTTGGGGAAGTGCTTGCCAAGAGCAGCTGGATAATTTGGCAAGATCTTGCCTGCGCAGATTGCTTCTATTGAAGCGATGGGGAGGGACGTACAATGAACATGATCGATGGTGCAAAAGCATTTGCAGATTTCGATCTGGAAGAGCTTGATGCATTTGATGTCGAGGTTGTCGAAGCTTCTGCCGGTTCGGTACGTGCCGAAACGGCCGCTTCATGCCTCTACTGCATCTATTCTTGCAGTTGTAGCGGTTGTGGAACGGACCCCTACTAAGAACTGCAATGGCTTTTAGTTTGCGCGAGCTTGGTGCTCATTGTTGCGACCCAATCCGTTACATTGGCGAAGTGGAGAATTGTAATGAGTAAGAATAAAGCTTCGAGTGTCTTTGCCGACCTCGATCTGGCCGCGCTCGATGCATTCGATGTTGAAGTTGTAGAGGCATCGTCAGGATCTGGTCGCGCTGAAACCGCCGCATCATGCCTGACGTGCATCTACTCCTGCAGCTGTAGTCGGGGTTGCTAGGGCAATCCCAAAATAGGCACAGGCTTCCATGCCTCTGCGATCTGGAGCGACCATCGGTACGGTTTAGTCCGTACTCTTTCAAAATGGAGAACGATAATGAACGACAAAAAGACTTCAGACGTGTTTGCCGATCTTGATCTGGCTGCACTCGATGCGTTCGATGTCGAGGTAGTAGAGGCTTCGTCCGGCTCGGCCCGGGTTGAGGGCGCTGCATCTTGCCTGCACTGGATCTACTCTTGCAGCTGCAGCGTGCGCGAAGTCTGAGGTAAAGCGATTCGAGCCGATCATGCCGCGCCACGGCCCGACGCTAGGGTCGAATACTGGCCGGGTGATCGGTTCGCGTCCAGCGTCTCTGGTTCAATAGCGTTTCCGAGGATTGGCTCCACGCGTGGAAAGCATTGCTACTCGCGCAAAGGCGGAAGAAACGTTTTCGACGACTCTCGGCCCGACTGTCTTTGTAAGGTTGGGCGCGATCCCCCCCAGCAGTGCGATCCTGTCTGAAGGGCACGCTCGCGCATCTCTTCGATCGCTGAACGAGACGAACCGTGCGGCTGAGGCCACGATTGCGGTCGCGTGTGAGATGCTCGAAGCCTCGGTGCCTGGGGCGTTCGAAATCGACCCGGCAATCGGTCGGGCGTTCATCAAGATCAAGCGTGACCTTTTCAATCGACGTACGCCGCGAGATGACAAGCTGGATCACGCGCGCAGGTATCTCGAACATGATCGGATGCAATTGCTCGATTCCGCTCTGAGCAATCTGGCGGAATCCGTTTCGGCGGAATCGCAGTTCATCGATCAACATGCCAACGACCTTGCTTTGGCCAAGACATCGGCACTGGCCTTGATGGAGCAAGAACCATTTCTGACCGGTTTGGCGATCACGGCTCCGCAAATGCATGAGAGCCTGCAGCGTTACCGTGCGTCGCCCGAAAAGTTCAGCACCAAGGACCGCGACCAACTGGCAGCTTCGGCAATGAGATATGTCGTCAGAGCTGCTCACAAGACCAGCCCGCTCGCAACCTTTGGGCCGGTTTGGCCAGCGCGTTGGAGTTCGGAGCAACCTGGCCGAACGCTCACAAAAGTTCCGGCCGATGTTCACTGGAGCCGCAAAGTGCGATCGTCAGCGATCGAGCGCATAGTGCGCTCGATGCTGGACCACTGGCACTTGGTGGACAATTCCGCCCCGATTAGACTCAACCCGACTGTGCAAGAACGCGAAGGCGGAACATATGATTGGTGGGTCAGGCAGTTTGAGAGCGGCGCCGACAAGGCACTGTCCGGCTCCGCGCTCGAGCGAGTCAGCAGCGGCGCACCCGCCATCCGAATGCTCGCCAGATGGCTTGGACAGCCCGGAATCGGGTCCGTCACCAAGGGGGATCTCAAGACGCAGTTGAAGCAAGCCGCAGGAACCGATGCTTCTGAAAAGGTGGAAGCTGCGTTGAAGTCGGCGTGGTCCTATCGCCTCATCGGGCCCGATCTGCCAGACTATCGCGACATTCTCGATTGGGCCGAGAGAAGTGCGAACATGTTGGTTCCGTCGAAACGGACCATGGCAGCCGAAGCGGTCGAAGCGTTCAGACGTCTGGATCGCGAAAAAGGCCCGCCAAGCAAAGACCTGATCGGTCGGTACAACGCCCAGATGAGCAAGTTGGCCGATTGCGCATCTTTCGAAGATGCCGACGTCTATCTTCCTGCGATTACGGTCGACACCACTGTGGATGTCGGCGAAAGAGGCCATCCACAGCTGCCGGATCGTTTCAATCGGGCGCTGGAAAGCATCACCCGATTGATCCCTGCCTTGGCCGAAACCAATCCAAGTTTTGAAATGCGCCGCGCGATGAGGCGGTTCTTCGAAAGCCGCAACGGCACCGATCCGGATGTCCGCGAGGAGCTCCTGCCGTTCGTCCAAGCCTACTACGCTGCCGGTGGATCGTCTGTGGACGAGATACTCTCGCAGGACTGGCTGAGTTCCGATGACCTCACTTCGGGCGAGAAGAACTCGACCGACCCATCGATTGCGGCCGCCATCAGGACTGTCGACAACTCCAATCGCTTGGCCGAATTCATGGAAGAGCTGGTCCAGCGCTGCAACCGGCCGGGTCCACAAACAATCTCCCAAGCCCAGCTTGATACGACACTCGATAGGCTGGCTACCAAGCAGGAAGACTATCTTTCGCTGCAGTATCACCTGCAACGCTATCGCGAGAACGGAGAAGAGAAATTCATTCTCAATCAGATCTTCCCCGGTGCTTGCTCAACCCTGGCCCGCTTTCTTCCAACCGATCAGGTCTCGGTCGATCTCCATAAGGACTACCTGCGCAAGACGATCAGGCCTGGCCGCGCTGTGGAGATTCACGCGGCGTTTGGATTCAATGCCAATGACCATCCCGAACTCGCCGAGCAGGTGGTCTCCGTTCCACCCCTTCCCGAACTGGCCGGCGTCGAGAATCTGTCGCCAGATCAACTGCACGTTCGCCTCGGCCAAAACGATGATACCTTGACGGTTTACGACGAGACCGGCGCACCGATTTCATTGCTCTATCTCGCCGCTCTCAATCCATTGGGCTTGCCGAAACAATTCCAGGCGCTTCATGCGCTCAGCGCAAATCACCTGCGACTGGAGCCAATCGGTTTCAACATCATGCGCCGCGGATTGCGTGGGTTTGACGGGCAACAATCCTTCTCTCGGATCGCGATCGAAAACGTCGTTATCCTTCGCCACACCGTGATTGTGGCAAGCGAAGCGCTGCCGGACATCGAGGCGAGTGCGGCCGCATTCTATCGAGAATTCAACGCATGGGCCGATCAGCAGGGGTTGCCTCGACATCTGTTCTACCAGCAGACGTCGCTTGCCAAGAAAGCAAACAGGCGGAGTTCCGAACAAGTCCAACCGGGTGTGGCGGAGAGGCTTTACAAGCCCATGCCGCTTGACCGCGACTGCCCGCTTGGAGTGCACTTGTTCCAAAAGCTCATTGCCAAGTCGCGCGGGGACTTCATGCTGGTCGAAAGTCTGCCTGCACCCGGCGACGAGTTCTACGAGTTCCAGTCCCAACCGGTCGTCGCTGAACTTGCAGTCGAGATGACCAGGTATCGAAACCGTCATGTTTGAGTATCGTCTCTCGTTGACCAGTCGCTCGCTACAGGACTGGGAGCATGTCGCGCCGAAGGTCTGGCAAGTCCTGCATGATTTTCGGATCGGCGAGGATTCGGACTTGGCGATTGCTGTCCCTCCTGATCACTCGCCAGGCCTGCTATTCGGTTGGCAAACCGACGATTGTGATTGCTCCGAAAGACTCCTGGAAGAGTTTGGGCGAGCATTGCAGGACGATGAAACGACGGTCGTGAAACTGGGAGAGTTCGCTGCTCCCCAGACCAAGGGTCCATCCCGGTTCTCGGCAATTCGCGACGAGTTTCGCGCAGCGATCTGCGACGATCTCGTAGCGCTCAATATTTCTCATCCAGAGGATCCCGCCGAACGCCTGGTGGAGTTCGGAACATGGTTTCTGTTGCTCGACCGATTGCGCTGGGCTGACGATCGCAGATTGTGGCCGATCTCCCTGTTCGGGCAGGTCACGCTGTTTACCCGCGCTCAGCAGGATCGGCTGCAGCAATTCAATCGCGCCGCCGATCGAATCCATCCCGGATTGCAGGCTGCTTTGGCCCGGGATCGCATCTTTCTGCGCGATGCGGATCTGCCACCGGAGAGGGCGTCATTGCTGAGCAAGTTTCAGTCCGCCTACGACGCAGTGTGGGACTCGGCTGCGTCTTTGACCGCCCAGCAACGCGCCGAGTATGGCAGAGACACCGAGGACATGCTGCTGAACTTGCTGGCAGGAGAGGTGTCGGCTGACGAAGCGCAACAGATCGCGGGCCATTCCCAGCATCTGACGTTCCGCACTTTCATGAGCCTGTTGTACGATCTGTGTCCGATCCTTGGCATTCCGACATCGCGGCGTCTTGTGACATTCCTGGCCATACATCGGCTGCTTAACGAGGAGTATCCCGAACGCGTCGAGGCAGCCGAGGACGCTGCCAGAAGGCTACTGGAGCCGACAGATGGATGAACTAGGCAAGGTTCGCCTGAAGCCGGCAGTTGTCTGGCGAGATGTGGGTGATGGCGTGCTGGTCGAACACGGCCGGCGCAGCTTCATGATGAAGGGCGGCAAGCTATTCCCGGTGGTTTCGCGCCTGCTGTCATTGGTGGATGAGGCGCCAAGCCTGACCGCTCTTGCAGAAAGCTTGCCCGAACAGGTTCGTCCTGTTTTCGGCACACTGGCCAAGGAGCTGTCGGAGCGGGCGATGTTGACCAGCGGCGAGGCAATGCCGCCGGAATTCGAGGAACTCGACAAAGGGATCATTGATCTGGCGATGGACCGTTGCGCAGCGTGGCCCGATGCGTTGAGGAGTTGGGTCGCGCGCAGCGTCTTGGTTGTGGGTGCCGACGAACTTCGAACCGGTGTTGTACGACAGGTGCAATCACTCGGAGCGCACAACGTCCAAGACGGTTTGGTTGACCGGCAAGAACTCGATGGCGCCAGTCTGGTTGTGGGTATCGCTGATACGGCCGCCAATGCCGAACAATTGCAGCGATTCAGTTATTTCGACGACGCAATTCTTGTGGTCTATCGCTACGGCATGGCAGCCGTCGTGGCCGGAAGCGTGAGTGAATTTTCGCACGCCCGCGACCTCTGGCAACGTCTGCCCAGCGACGAATTCGAACCGTCGCGGAGCGCGACGAGCAGCCTTCACGCGTTGATCGCCTATGAGGCTTTTCAACATCACCTCGCCAGTTTCCAGTCGGATGCCGAGAGGGCGGCAAATGGCGGGAACTTCAGAATCACGCGGCGTGACGGCTCAGTCGAACATCATTCGCGCGACATCATGCTGAAGTCTTCAAAGCCATTTGGCCTGGCAAGCGACCCACCTGCTGGGGAACTGGCAGAAAAGGCGATACTGGCTCCGGTGTTCGATCGCGATGCAGGATTGATGTCTTGGCGCGATGAGCAAGGTGACAACTATCCGCTGCTGCACCGCCGGATTGCGTTGACCGAGTTTGCGACGGAAGATGGCCCGGAAGACCAAGTCACAGGTTGGGGACTGACACCGGAGGAAGCGGATCGCCGTACGATACAACATGCATTGATACGGCTGGCCGAGCTCTCTCAGTCGCCCGCTGGAGCAGCTGTGTCACCTCTCGTTGCCGCTGCGGATCGCGATGAAGCCGAGACCCTTGCTAGAGCCCATGCGGTCGCCACACAGAGAGGTCTCTGGGACCGATCGGTCGCGAACATCGTCGAACCTTCGCCAAGCGACGATCGCGATCTCGGCACGCTGATACGCCTCGCTCGCTTGTCTACGAGCGGAGAAATGCCGGTATTCCGATCGACCGTAATACCCGATGGGATTGGCTTCGTCGCATTCGTGCAATTGGGCGATCGTGAGGCCCAAGCCCTCGCATTGGACGAAGTATCGGCTTTCTACCTTGCGCTGGGCGAATTGCTGAGCGCTCGCCAATTGGGATCGCAGACCTCGACGCCTCCCGACTTGGCGCAAGCACCTGATTCCAATCAGCCGCGCTTCGTCATTTCAAGTGAGATAGACTACCAAGCCCTTGGCTTTGTCGTCGGTCAGTTGATCGCCGAAAGCCCGGCATGATGGAATGCGCCGCCCGGACCGACGATATGCCAGGCGATGAGACAAGATCGATGCCTGGAGCGTTCGCCGCGAATGCCGAGCGTTTGGTCTTTGGCCACTATTCGGACCATCGGCGGTGGCACGCGTTGTCTTCAAGCCAGCCTGCACAATGCACCCACGCAGTGCTGGGCGACTGGCGAGACATCTGGATTGTGCCGATAAGCAGTTCCGACGGATGCCTGAGTTGCTTTTTCAAATGGCGCTATACGCCCCAACAACTGGATGCAGAGGCACAGAACGTCGATGGGTCCGAGCTCGATTGGCCAGACTACCCCGAGACCATCGAAAAGCTCCTGCACGGAGCGCTAGAGGCGTTCTTGGAACGGGATGGTCGCGGGGCTCGCCAAATCGACCTCGCCGCTCGGACCGTGAGCGACCACCGGCTTCTGCGCCATCCACTGTGCGAGGATTGCATCGATAAGGTGCGCGTGTCGGTTCCTCTGGGCCGAACAGCCTTTGCGGCTGACGACGCTCCCTTGCAATCGCGAAGGCTTGGGACGCGCGAACTCGTGGGCGTGCTGCAAGAGCGTGTCATCGACCTTGAGCACGGCCTGGTGCGTGGCCTGACCCGGCAAAACAGCGGGCGGCTCATTCCTGTCGCAGCGGCGAATGGCTATGACTTTGGCGGTCCGGGAGCGGTCACATGGAGCTTCGGGCGAACCGCCAATTGCAGCAACGATTGGGTCACCGCGTGTCTTGAGGCGGTCGAGCGCTTCTGCGGCACGGTTCCAGATGCGGGCTTACCCAGGACGGTTGCATCATATGAGCATTTGAACGGGCGAGCGATCGACCCGCGCGATTTCATTCTGCCGTCGCCTGATCAGATATCTCGGGAAGATACCCCTTGCGAGCCATTCGATCCCGCCCATGAGCACAGCTGGGTTGAGGCCTATTCGTTTGAACGCGATGGGTCAGTGCTCGTCCCAATGCAGATGGCGTATTACGGGCTTGGCTACCTGCCCGAGGGTGGGGTGGTCGGTCCGCCGCTGGCACAGGAAACATCGAACGGCTGTGCGCTTGGTGGCACGATGCTCGAGGCAACACTCTATGGGCTGCTTGAGCTGTTGGAGCGCGATGCATTCCTAAGGTGCTGGTATGGCGAGTTTCCGGTCGCGTGTTTTGCTCCGGAACAATTCGACCTGCCATTTCTGAGCGCGCTCGCTGAGCGGGTTCGAGCTGAGGGGTACGAACTCGACCTGTTGGAATTGCCAACCGGGACCATCGTTCACGCCTTCGCCGCGCGCCTGACCCGCAGGGACGCGCAGCATGGTCCGGCAGTGGCGTTCCTTGCTGGCGCTCACTTCGACCCGCAGCGCGCAGCGATTGCAGCCGCAACCGAAGTCGCGGGGCATATTCCGAAAATTGTTGCCGCCAAGGCTGCCGAAAAAATGGCTGAAGGTGCGGCTTTGCTGGCTGCCCCGCACAAGATCACCGCCATGGATCACCACGCAGACCAATGCTGGCCAGAGGAAGCGATCGAGCAACGCAATATGGTCACCTTCAGCGGCGCACGGGATCCGGCGGTTGGAGCGGTCGGTGAGGAAATGTCACAGATGGAAGCACTTGAGTTGGTGGTGGGGCAACTTGGAGCGCAAGGCATCGATGTTGTGGTTGTCGATCAGAGCAATCAATCCTTGGCCCGATCGGGCCTGTTCTGCGCAAAAGTGCAAGCGCCAGGATTGCTTCCCATGACATTCGGACACCGCAATCGCCGCGTGTCGCAAGCTGCGCTCAGTCGCTGTGGCCAGCAACGACCGAGCGGCCGCGGCGACTTTGATCTCGCCCAATTGAGACCCCACCCGTTTCTCTGATGGGCAACGAGCATATGCAATCCGGCGATCCCCTGAACGTTGTCCGTCGCTTCATTGTCGACACCACCGATAGGCGAGACGATCTTGATGGGCGCAAGTGGGAGGATCTGCGGCGCATCCGTGCGGGGGACTCGATTGGAGCGCAGGACCAGCCATTCGATTTGCTTCAATCCGAACAAGGCGGTCTGATCGCGTCGGTTCAGCCGGCACCGAACCTGTCCGATGGCTACACAATCGACAGTGACGCGGAGGCAGGATTGGCTTGCATGCTGACGCATTGCCTCTTGCCGCTTCGGTGGGAAGGCGAGAATGGCTTCCTGTTGCATCGCGGGGTCGCGTCGGCGGGAGGGCTCTACCCAATTGAGCTTCGGCTGCGGGGAAATTTGGGTTCGGGATCAGCGCTCTACCTCCTGGATCCGCGCCAGCGCTTCCTCTCCCAGCTCGAAACACGATCGGATCTTGGTGATGATTGTGAGGTCAGGTTACTCCTTTCGGGCCGGATTGACTGGTGTCTCGATCCGTATGGTGACCTCAGCGGGAGCCTCATAGCGCTTGAAGCGGGAATGTTGGCCGCTCAACTGAGCCTGTTTGCTGCAAGCGAGGGATGGGAGGTAGATTGCAACGCGGTTATCGATCCGGCCGAAGCGCGAAAGGAATTTTCGCTTTCAAGAGATTGCGATGTTCCCTTGATAATCGTGACGCTAAGGTCGACGAACACATCTGGGTTGCGCGATGGCCTTGCCCTCTCAAAACGAAAGACATTTTCGCTCCCCGATTTTTCCGCTGAACTCAGCCGGTACCCCCGCCTCGCTGGCTATCTGGAAGCCTGCGAGACTGTGCAGTCGGACATGAGCGCCCTGCCGATTGTCGGTCCGGTCATTCAAGCAAATCGAACTGAGTTGTCTGAGAACGATCTGAAGCGATTGTGCGCTCATCGCAGCGCTGGCGCCAAGGATGGCATTGGTCGACCAAACGAAGTTTGGGGAGATGCCGAACTCGTCGAATTCGGTGATGCGTATCGGCGCTGTGCGTTCGCTGGACCTTCGGACGAGTTGCTGCCACTTTGCGCTATCTACCTGACATTGAGACACTCTTCGCAAGGTTGCGCCGCATTCGATCTTGATCCTTCGACCGGACAGATGACTCGCATGGAAGCCGCCGACCCCGTGCAAATCGGCGAGACGCTCGCGATTGGCGGAGGAGCCATGGAGATCGTCATTGGGATCGATGACGTTGCGGCCCTCAACCGCGCCGGTCCGCGCGGATACCTGCTTTCCAACATCCTCGCTGGTGGTTTGGCGCAACGATTGACACTGGCGACGACATCCTGCGGCCGCGATGCGCGCCCACTGCGCTCGTATGACGACGGCGAGACAAACCGGCTGCTGCCATTTGCGTACCGCACCACGCTGCAGATACGAGTGGCCCGTTCCATCCGCCCCAATCCAGCATTGGCGATAGCGTAATGACCCTGGCGAACCAGCAGCCGGAATTGCTGCCACTTGACGAACGCGATGCCGTCGACGGCTGGCGCGCCTGGCACGTCTTCTTGTTCGACAATAGCGAACAGGATCTATTCCTTAGACAAGCCGTAGCGCCGCTCGTACGCGACTTCGCCGTCTCCGCGGGACCAAACGATCCGGGCTGGTTCTTCATTCGCTATTGGGAGAATGGACCGCACTTGCGGCTTCGCTTTCGGGGCTTGTCGGATGAGCAATTCGGCGCGCTTGGCGAGAAGCTGTTGGCCGGCGCGCAAGAGGTGCTGAAAACCAAGGAACTTCCCAAACAAGAGGGAGACGGCTTCGACTTCCCTGACAGCTGGCATGCGGATCCTGGAAACTTGCCGGTCTTCGCTGCCGGGACCGTGGCCGAGATCGGTTATGAATTGGAGAACAGGAGGTATGGCGGTCCGCATTGTCGCCCTGGTTGCGAAGCCATGTTCGGACGATCCAGCCAATTGGCTATCGAGGCGCTGGAAACCATGAATGGAGACTTCGCACCTCTTCGCGGCATGGGGCTACTCTTCCATGCGCTGTCCGCCGCAGCCGCTTGCGAAGGAGATAGCGAGCGTATGGCCGAGTTCGCCCGGACCACGCAACGGCATTGGGGCAACTATCTCGGCAAGATGATAGACGAGGCGAACGCACATCTTCGACCGGCCGAAGGAGCAGTCGACGTGGCGCGGAAGGTGGTGTCGGTCGCTCAGCGTGCGTGGGAAGGACAAACCCCAGGCAATCCTCTTGCTGCCAGATGGTGGAGGATGCTGATTGAAGAGCGAACACGGATTGCGCAATTGGCTGAAGCTGGAGCACTTCGCTCGCCTGTGACCGGCGCGCGACCGACCACGCCCCGGCAAACCGATGCGGCAATTGCAAACATTCTGAGCTCGCACATTCACATGATGATGAACCGGCTGGGGATCGCACCGATATTGGAGTACCAGTTTGCAGGAATGCTGGCCGAAGCTCAGCAAAAGACAAAATAGCGGGTCACACAAAGCATACTGTTGGCTTCGCGAAAACTTGCTAACTTGGCGTTGCCGTAATTCTTCTCTGTCAACGCCGGTCGTAACCTCCTGACAGTTCGCGGGATTTGGTATATCGGAATTGTCGCCATTCGAAGCGGGGACTGGGTCAGATCAAAGCATCAGCCGCAAACAGGGAGTTCGCCAATGGCGCAAATTGATCACGCAGACCTGTTTGACGGAATCTGCGACATCGTCATGAACGCCGATCGGCCAGGCGGTGTACTCGAAGCCATTTGCGATTTTGTTGGCGCGGAATCAGCGTCGCTATGGAGCAACCAGGGCACTTGCCTTGGAAAGAACATCTACATTCTGAAGAGCGTCCATAATCGACCCGACACCGAAGCGTTGATCGACGAGGCAGATTTTGCAATTGGCGAGGCGAATGTGATCGCCCCGCAAGCATTTGAATCGAGGCGCCCTATCATCGGGCTTATCGGTACCCCGCCGTTCGGCAGCGAATGGCTTGAAAAACAATACACAACCGGACTGCCGAAACTCGGGATACGTCAAGTCGCTATCGTACCGATTTTTGACATCGAAGATGAGCCGATTTCTGCGCTTTATCTCTACTTCAGGAGTGTCCGGACACTCGACTTGGATTTTCTGATGGGAGTCGGATCGATTCTGGCTTCAACCAACGAAGCCATAGACAAACGCCTTCACCACTTGCGTCTGGAGCGCCGCAAGGACAGGCACGAGCTGATGACACACGTTCGGATAATCGATCGTAAGTTGCAGGAAATCTCCAAGGAGATCGATGTTGAGAGATTCTCAGAACGGCGCGTGAAACGCATTCAGAAGAAATCGGAGGACACGATCCGTTCTTTAAATGTCCTCCGCCGCTCCTACGAAAGTCAGTACTTCAAGGAACGTGTAGAGTCCCGGCATTCGAAAAGCGTGTATATCCCCCTAAACGAGGAGTTGCACAATATTCTTTTGGCGACAATCAACGAATACAAGGGAGAAAAAACAATCGTAGCGGGGGATGTCCGGGCTGCAAGGAAGCATGAAGTCTTATTCCATGCCGACGATTTCGCAATGATGTTCTTCAACCTCTATTCGAATGCCATAAAGTATTCGAGTCCAGGCAGTGTGGTGCGTACCGTTATTGTGCGCCATATCGAGGCCCTTGAGGTCACCATTTCAAATGACATGCCGATCGATATCAATGACAACCTAGATAACATCTTCGACTATGAAGTTCGCGGCAACGGTGGCTGGAGCGATGAAATAGACGGAGAAGGTATTGGTTTGGGCCTTGTTTCAGATATTTGCGACGTCTATGGGATCGATATAAAGCCGCAATATAAAGAGGATGGAAAGAAACATACCAAAGTCTTCTCAATGCGGTTGAGATTTCCTTTCGATATGGTGGATTAGGATTGTGGTGCTTGCGGCCGAATATCAAAGTGGTCAGGGATATGAATCCTGCTCGTTTGGTGAAATGTCGCCGAAAGTAGTTTTGCTTGATAACAAGTTCGAGACTGTCGAGCCCTACAAAGATTACTTGTGGGGCAAGGGGATCTCAACCTTGATGACGTCAAGGGTTGGGCCAGTTCGGACCGCCTATTCCCGATATGAAAACCGTGCCGCCTACATCTTCGACATGCACATGCGAAATATCCAGCAGGTCGGTACGCGGTCGACCGAAGGAGGTCTGTCAGTCGGCGTTGCGATGATCGCCGATCTGACGAACGATGGGGCCGAGAACCAGATCGCACATTGCGCAACGCTCACGGAGTACCCGACGGAAGAGGCGGCAAAGACCAGCTACACGTATCTGGAGAAGAAGGGTCAGCACGTAACTCGACTCAGGAAAAATGAGAGATTTGAGGATTTTGAGTGCTTCATTGAGGATTATGAGCGGCAGTTTCTGTCAGAATACAAGACACAACTGGTAGTCGATTACTTCGATTCGCTTGAACGTGCCTACAAGACTGTGTCGGATGACGATGAATGGATGGAAGCGTTCGCGGCGATGTTCGGTTTTCCCGCTTCGCGTCAACGTGTCTTTTGGGAAAAAAGAGAGGCAATTACCGAGTTGGTCAGCACTGACTTGGAAGAACGGATCCAGGCATTGACCTATATTCGCAAGGGGGTTTTCCAGCAGTTTGACGACGACCCTGTTGCCGAAATGAACTGGTTTCGTGAAACGAGGTTGGAGCTCAATGGACGCTCTGCATGGGAGTGTTTGACATCTGGTTCAATTGACGACGTTGCTCTCGTCGCCCACTTCGTAAACAGAACGATAGGCTAATGACCGTCACGCAAAAGGACTTCATAACGGGCGAGCCGCGGTATCGGGTTTGCCTGGATCGGACGGTCAAAGAGTTCGAGAACAAGTTTGGCTTTCCAACTGGCCTTGACGAATTCGACAAAAGATATGCTCTTCAGAAGGTAGTCCGTTCCGACATCAAGTATGCATTTGGAACACGCAAGCGGTTCAGCATAACCCGCTACGGCAATGGCACCTGGCCAGTCCTATATGCCGCCGCTGATATTGAGACGGGCATCCACGAGGTTGCCTATCACCTGAGGACATCCTGGAAGGCGGACGCCAAGGGTAACCGGCGCAAGCGCTACCGGCTGTCCAAGCGGGTTGCTTATGTCCTCGGATTTGATGAATCTTCGTTCGTGACCGTGCCTTCGCAGGCCAAATATCTGGATTCAAAGAAATATTCGGACTGTCACGACTTTGCGAAGAAGGCCCTGTCGAAGAAGGCCAAAGGCCTCAAGGCCCCTTCTGTGCGAAAGAAGGGCGGCCTTTGCTACCCGGTGTTTGACAAGGACTTGGTCGAGACTCATCCCGGGTTGGAAAAGAGCTTCACAATCCGATGGGAGACCGGTCCGGACGAGCTAATGCACACTGCCAATGGTCAATTGAAGAAATTTGTCCTGTGGCGGCGCTGAGCGCCGGACTTCAAGATCATGCACCCCTCTTCTGTTCGATTTATTGATCGAATACCGACTTGAGACGACTCGAATGCATCTTTCGATGGGATGCGTTTTGCGGTTTGTTTGCGTGTTGCGCAGGCCCCTTGGCGAATGATACCAATGTATAAAGTGCAGTATTGGTAATCGAGGCTGAAGTTTTTTGTCGATCCGCAAGACTATTGATGGCTATTTGCAAGACCCCCTGACCAACAAGATGTGGGGAGCGATCAAAGCCGCCGGGCCTATCCGCTCGATTTCGGTGGACATCACACACATCTGCAACCTGCGCTGCAAAGGCTGTTATTTCTTCGACGAAGCAATGGACGACGTCAAAGAAGCCGATATCGATCACCTGAAGGAATTCATCGCCCGCGAAAAGGCACGAGGCATCAACTTCGTAACCGTCATCGGTGGTGAGCCAAGTCTTCGCCCAGATCGCCTGCGACTGTTGGCCGAAGCGTTTCAGATCATGGTCGTAACCAACGGACTTAGGCCGATCCCTCGGGAAGGATTGGAAAACATAACGATCGCCGTGTCGATGTGGGGCGACCGGGAAACCGACAAGGAATTGCGCGGATACGGCAAAATCAACATTTTTGATCGCGCCCTGAAGAACTTCGCGGATGATGATCGGGCCCGCTGGTACATCACCCTGCCGGCAACGCCATCACCAGAGACGGTGGAAGTGGTCGACGCGTGCGTCGCCAATGGCCAATTGGTCGGCTTCAATTTTTACGGAGACCTCGAAGACTTGGGCGATGACTACGCTCACGGCGCCGGTTTCGACAAGGCCTATCGGTTTGTCGATAGCATGATCGATCGCCACCCCAATTCGATAGCCATGTCGAGATACATCGCCCAAGTCGTGACCAGCGGCGAGATGAAAGGCGAAACCTGGGGCTACGATGTTTGCGGCAGCGTGTCGATCGACGCACCACGAAATGCCGAGCGACTGTTGAATGGAAAGAGCTACAACCCGTTCTTCAATGCCTACGGGCCCGACTTGGCCGAGCCTCGGCGATGCTGTGTGGGCGACGAGCGCGATTGCAGCACATGCTTCGACGTTTGGGCGCACCTTTCGTGGGTTGGTATGGCGATGGAGAAACACCTCGCCAATGCCGACGATTTCTTCTCGTGGCTGTCGACCATGACCGTCTTCTATGGATCCTGCGGCTTCATCCCGGTCGAGGAATTCTCAGAGCTGCTTGCCGAGATTCACGCGCGCTCCAAGGCGATGGAACTGCGGTCCGACGGCCTGGTTGTGGCCTGATCCGGCACACGCATCTGCAGGGCTTGACCGTTTGACGGCTGCGCAGCCGTCAATCGTCGGCGGCGACCGCACAGTTTTCTTCGCTTGCCTGTCTTGCCCACATATCGGCATACAGGCCACCACTCGCCAACAGGGCGCTGTGCGTTCCCTGTTCGGCAAGTATGCCACGTTCCAAAACCAGTATCGTATCGGCATCGGCGATGGTCGAAAGGCGATGCGCGATCGAAATCGTGGTGCGATTGGCCCTGACTTTGTATAGGGTCTTCAAAATATCCTGCTCGGTGCGAGTGTCGAGCGCGCTGGTCGCTTCGTCGAGGAGCAAGATCGGAGGATTTTTGACCAAGGTGCGAGCAATCGCCACACGCTGTTTCTCTCCGTTTGAGAGTTGCAGGCCGCGCTCCCCGACTTGCGTTTCGAATCCGAACGGCAAGCTCTCGATGAATGGCAAGATTGCCGCATCTCTTGCAGCCTGAATCACAAGATCTTCGCTCGCCTCGTCGCTCCCGTAAGCGATGTTGTAGCCGATCGTTTCGTTGAACAGCACGCAGTCCTGAGGGACGATTCCGATCGCCTGGCGCAAGCTCATCTGGCTGACATCGCTGATGTCCTGACCGCCGATCAATACGCGCCCGGATAGCGGAGCGTAGAATCGAAACAACAGCCGGGCGATCGTACTTTTCCCGGCTCCGCTAGGTCCGACAATTGCGATGTTGCCACCCGCCGGGACCTCGAAACTCAACCCTTTCAGGATGCCAGCATTACCATTGTATCCGAACTCGACATTTTCGAACGCAACTGTGGGATTTTCGAGCCTCAACGCCGGAGCGTGCGGGCGGTCCCTGATTTCTTCTTCCTTGTCGAGCAGCTTGAACATCGCGGCCATGTCGACAATGCCCTGCCGCAGCGTCCGATAGACTGTGCCGAGCATGTCCAGCGGTCGGAACAACTGGATCAAATAGGTATTCACGAGCACCAGATCGCCGACGGTCAGAAGCCCCCGGCTCCAGCCCCAAACCGTCCATCCCATCGCGGCAATCATCAGGGAGTTCGTGATAAGTGACTGGGTTATCGCCAGCAGCCCGAAGGAATTCTCGCTCTTTATGAGTGCTTCCGTGTAAGCACGGGCGGCCTCGCTATAGCGCTGTTGTTCTCGCTTCTCGCCGCCGAAATACTTGACCGTTTCATAGTTCAGCAGCGAGTCGACGGCGCGTCCCAGAGCGTGCTCATCGAGTTGGTTCATCTCTGCACGCAATCGCGCACGCCATTCGGTGATGAGCCGGGTTGCGGTGAGGTAAAGCGTAATGGCGATGCCGGTCGCCAGTACGAGTTCCCAACCGAAAGCGAAATAGAAGACGGCTCCGACCGCCACCAGCTCGATCATGGTGGGGACGATGTTGAACAGGAGAAAATACAGGACCAGATCGACGCTCTTGGTGCCGCGTTCGATGATTTTGGTCAGTTCGCCAATGCGTCGCTCCAAATGAAACCGCAAGCTTAACTGGTGGAGGTGGCTAAAGACGTCCTCAGCCAGTTGCAGCGCGGCTTCCTGCCCGACGCGCTCGAACGCGATGGTCCGCAATTGATCGAACACTACCGCACCGAAGCGGCCCGCCCCATAGGCGAATACAAGAGCAAGCGCCGCCAGCATCGCCTCGTCAGTGGGTGAGGCAGACGCAAGTGTATCGACTGCTCGCTTGTAGGCGAACGGAAGAGCGAGGACCGTCGCCTGCGCCACCAGGACCAAGAACAGTGAAGCGACGATTCTGCCTTTGTGCTCCGGATGCTGGCTTGACCAGAGATAAGGCAGAAATCGCTTCAACGTCGTCCAGCTATCCGGATCATTGGGCGGGGCGACTACGCTGGAGAAGTTCACAATCCCTCGTTTTCTATGCTCTGTTCCAGTACTTTGTAGTACTGCCTGAATATTGGGTGCGAGGGTTAATTTGCCCAGCCTGGAGATTTTTTGACTTAGGAATTTGTCCCGCTCATTCGATCAACGCAGTGCTGTTACCTAAAAAGGCTGGGATCAACCTGTCGAAGGCCCGGCGGGGCGCAATTGGGATGAGCCGTTCGATGCTCGTGCCGACCGACAGGCGGGCACTTCGAACAGTTAAGCGGATTTTGCCCAGGCGATCGTTGCCACATAGTCAGCATATTGGGCGCAGCGGCCTTCGATTATCACATTTCGCAATCCGCTGGCACTGAACAGCGGCTCTGCGAGGAAGCCGTCTGCTTCGAATGACAGGGCGAGATCTGTGAAGTCGATGTACCGATTGATCAGGCCGTGAATGGCCTTGAATGACGCCTCTTTCGCGCTGAAGAAATTTGCGAGCGGTGGCGACGCTCTGCGACCTGACAGTGCGACCTTTTCGGGCGCCGATAGCACCGCATCGCCTAGATCCGGCGTGACGCGCTTCCCGATCTCGATGTCGACTCCCAGACCAAGAAGCACCTGCGAATTCGATGCAATTGCCGCCACGACTGAACCGGTGTGGGTAACGCTGCCGATGATGCCGGGCGGAAGGACCGGCGCCCGGCGCTCTCCGACAAGAATGGGGAATTCGTCGGGCAGCAGACCTCCGATAGCACACCGCAAACTTGCCCGTCCGCTGGCGAATTCAGCCCGACGCTGGTCAGCAAAACTGGCAGCTATTTCGCGCTCTTGCGGGGCAAGGTGCTCGATCCATACTGGCGAGATGGCTCGAACGTCGGTTTGCACGCCATCGGGCGCTAACCGACCCAATGCCCGCCCCAATCCGGTCAGCCCTTCCTCGTTCACCGGTTGAGACAGCACAGTTTCCGCATGGTCGGCGTGTCACCGCAATGCGCTCTCGGGTCAAGGTCGGTCATTGCTCTGCGGCAATGCTTGAGTATCGAGCAAATCTTGTACGAACTCTTCGGCCTGCCAAGTCGGTCGCTATGTGAGCGCCTTCAATTCGGAAAGCGAGACACTCGCTCCGTCGGGATCACCTTCCCAGCCCGGAATAAGAACAGTCCGATGCAAGCTGATATCGAGATTTGAGCCGTCAATCGGCGTATCCGTTCCGCGCATCGGATAGACCTTGGTATCGTGAAACGTGAAGCGCGCATTGATGCCTATGCGAGGGAAAGGGGAAGTGTTCGCCGAAGAGCCGTGCATGCACCTTTCACTGAAGATCACGAATTCTCCCGCCTTCATCGGCATGTCGATAATGTCGTGCTCTTCCTCGTGGAAATCGAGCGTGATTGCACCCTGCTCCCTGCGCAGTTTCTGCCTCACAAGTTCGCTCAGATCCTCGAGCGTGAATTGGTGAAGATCCAACCCATCGAAGTAATCGGCGGTGTGGATGTCGATGCAGAGGCTGTCAGTCTCGACCTGTCTGATCAATTCATCCTTTGTGTGAATATTGATGAAGGGATCAACGAAAAACTCGGCTTCGGCGAGTGGCCCCATCTTGATCGGGAAACGACGTCTCTGGGAACCTTTCGCGAAGCGTAGCGGACCCATATCCTGAGTAACGTCGGTCAGCGGCATCCAAACCGAGACATTCCAGGCGCTGTCGCTGCGCTCTGCAGTCGGAACCAGCGCCGGGATGTCATTCCCGATTTCCTCGCCGTTGAAGGCACCCCATTCCTGATGCCATCCGAGCGGTCCCTCACCGGGCAATTTCAGGAAGATCTTCGATCGCCAGAGCTTGAAACGATCGCCGAGAACATCGGTAACAGCGTCGAGGATCTTTGGTGCAGTAAGCAGGTCCAGAAATTCACGATTGATCAGATGCCAGTCGCGCACGGAGAAGCGTCCATACAGTGGATGGATGGTCCGGCTTTCGATCGCGCTGCTTATGAAGCGCGCTACAGCGGCGCATTTTTCGCGAGATACGCCAGCATCGAGCGGGCCGCTGAATCCATCACGCGCAAGGTCTTCGCCGACCTTTTTAGTATCGAGGATCAAATCACCATACATCTTTCACTGACTCCAGGCGGCTCATTATTACATAGTTTTCACGCGAGCCAGAAAAATGCGTTCGACCGTGCGCACAAATACGATTATCTACAGCTAGAACATCTCCCGCCTGCCAAGAAAAGTATTGACCGGCCAAATTTTGCGCATGGACGATTTCACGAGCCCAGTCGTCTGACAGTGGAGTCCCGTCGCCGAGCAGGACATTTCGCGGTGTGCAGCCCTGCGGATCGTAGCTGGTGAAGTATTCGCGGATTTCCTCCGCCAGGAATGCGGGGTGGTGAATCGCGACCTGGTGAAACATTGACTCGCGTCCATCTGGCAGCTTGCCAATCGCAAGTGTTGCGTAGTCGACTTGCAAGATATCGCCTTCGGTCCAGGCACAGGTCGAGCCGCTTTCGCGGCATTGTCGCTCGACGTCATCTGGATCGTTGGTGTCGAAGTAATCCTGCCACGACACATCGAGCCCTTCGACAAATCGTCGACGGTAAGTCAGGCCGTGTCGACGCAAGGCATCGGCTATGGTTTGATCGAGCCTTGCCAGAGCATCGATGCCATTGCTCAATGGCGTAAACCCCCCGGTCTCCGCGGCTTGGTGGCTGTAGAAGAAAATATGCCGCGGCACTCTGGGCGTGTGCGAAGCCTCGTTGTGAAACAGCAGGTCTTCTTCTGCGGGATAAGGTGTGGTCCGGAAAATGTCGGTAGCGCCCGAGCTTGGCAGATCGCAATATTTGTCCGCCACATCGACCCCAAGCGAAAGCACCAGTTCGCGGAACTCTTCCAACGAAGTTGCAGCCCCGCGCATCAGGCACCATCCGCGTTCGCCAAGGACATCAAACAGCGCGGTGCGGGCGTTCTCGACTGTGAGCGGAACGATTGCGTCGTTTGACAACTCTTCCATAGGTTCGAAGCGGCAGTGCACGTTCATCCACATAGCTCCCTTACGGCCGCTTCGAATTCAATCAACGCCACGCGTTTGCTGCGAGAATTCAGGACAAGGTCCAGCCCATCCGCGCCTCGCAAGCATGACAGCTTGGTCTCGTGCCAAGCGGGAGCAACCATCGCGCTGCCTTGCGCCAGATCGGAGAACATGCGGAGATCGGTGGTGGACCCGAACCGATAGGAGAACGCGACTGGTGCGGGTTGCAGGGATCGATCTGCGATATCTGTTGGGCCGTTCTGCAGCGCGCCGATCAATTGATCGGCTGCGCATTCTGCGAAGGCCTGAAGGTCAGGCAGGTCATCATCGACAAAGCGGAAGCGCAACTCCTCGCTTTGCGGGCCGATCGGGAAGAAGTCGGAACTCTGTTGCCGGATCCGGCCGTCGATCGCGCAATCGATCAAATGCGCTGCGTTCTGATTTTCGAGCGTTGAAGCCAGGACGCCCATCAACAGCGCTGGCGTGGTAACGCCCCAGGAACGCGCCTTCGCTTCCAGTGCGGAGGTCTCCTCGCGATTCAAACTGATCGTTGTCGTTTTCGGGTCTGCGTTGGAGAAGCATGGCGAAGCCGGATCAGCACGGTCATTCATTGCGGCCCGCGCAGCCTCGACGGCGGCCTGCCATTCCTGCTTGCCGGGGTAGCGGACGGGCTTTGCCTGCGCGGTTCGATCCCGATCGACGCCGGCCAGCATGGCGCT
>CAZJZO010000059.1:0-20785 GCA_964550495.1 uncultured Porphyrobacter sp.
CTGCTCGCATGGTGGGAATTCGCGGCAGTGGCCGGGTTGTTCATCCTCGCCTTCGTTTTCCTGCCGATCTATTACCGCAACAACTGCACGACGACGACCGAGCTGCTGCAAAAGAAGTACGGCGACAAGCATATCCGCGCGCTCATCAGCCTGCTGTTCCTGTTCGGCAATCTTTTCATATTCTTGCCTGCGATTCTTTACGGTGGTTCGCTGTTCCTGTTGTCGCTTACCGGGCAGGACAGCGACCTCGCGACCATCATGACCGTATCGGTGGTCATCGCGATTATCGGCGCAGCCTATGCGATCTTCGGAGGGCTTCGCGCAGTTGCCGTGTCGGACACTTATTCGGGCGTCTTGGTGCTGGGACTGGCCTTGTTGGTGGTCTTCCTGGCGTTGCAAGCCATCGATTTCGACCTCAGCGGTATTCCTGCGGAACGGCTAACCCTGATCGGCGACAATGACAGTCCCATTCCCTGGCATACGCTGCTGACGGGGATGATCTTCATCCAGACATTTTACTGGTCGACGAATCAAACAATAACGCAGCGCGCCATGGCGGCTCCGAATATCAAGGAGGCACAAAAGGGCGTGCTGGTTGCGGCAGGCATTCGGCTGTTGATCGTGCCGATCATTGTAGTTGTGCCGGGCATCGTGTCTTACAAGATGTTCGGTGATGTCGGGGATCCGGCCTACGGCATGATCGTTGGCGAAGTACTGCCCGTGTGGCTATCCGGTGCCTTTGCGGCTGCGATCTTCGCTGCTGTGCTGACAACCTTCAACTCGATCCTGAACGCCTCTGCCGCGCTTTACGTCTGTGACATGCACGAAGCCTATGTGGGAGAGGTGAAGCGTGTCGGTCGACTGGGTGCCATCGTATCGATCGTGATGAGCCTGCTGGCATTGGCGTTGGTGCCGTTCTTCGCCAGCCAGGAAAGCCTGATCAACACCGTTCAGCAACTCTACGGCCTGCTTTCGATGCCGATCCTGTCGGCGTTTGTTGTCGGACTGGCGTTTCGCAATGTGAAAGCCGCCGCTGCCATGATCGGCGTCGTAACGGGTGTGGCATTCTACGGCTTCTGGAGCATGGTGTGGGAGCCTGCGCACTATATCCACGGTATGGCGGTTACGCTGGTTCTGGCGATCGGTACGTCGCTATTGGCCAACCTGGTGATCTTCGGACAGCGCGCCGAACTGGCGATTGGCAACGCTAGCGAACCGGATCCGGCCGCGGCCTAGTCTCCGTCAAGGCGAACCGGGCGAGCGCAGCTCGATGACTGTCCGAGTATCGCTCGCCGACCATGGCGGCGTATGTTTCGATGTTGTCGAGACCGTTTTCGAGGCAGGCCAGGAAGCCGTCGATAATGCGCTGCTGTTCGTTTTCGCTGGGGATAGCTTCAGCCACCCGCATGACATAGCCGCGAATGATGCTGTCGCGGCTCGGGCGAGCGTTGCGCGCCTCCGGGCCGGGCAGGTGGGAGATGGCGTCTAGCACTCCCAGATGCTCGAGCATCGATGCGCCCGGAAATGCAGTCTTGGCGGCATAGTCATGAGCGATGACGACTGCTCCCGCGCGGTGGTGCAGTCGGCCAAGGTCCGCGAGGTGATCGAAGCAATAGTACCAATAGGGTGTGCCGGTATCCGGCATGGGGGCTGCCATATGGACAAAGCCGCGCCGGATCACATCATAGAACAATTGAAACGCATCGGCATAAACATGGTGCTGAAGCTGGGCGAACAGGCTGGCGAAGGCGGCTCCTGGTTCGCGCAACACGACATGCCATTCGATCTCTCGTACTTCGGTCTGATTGGCGGCATCGTCGACCGCATGCAGTGGTCGGTCGTCGTAGAGCGCACCTTCGAGGTCTTCCGACGACAGAACGACCGTATGGCATTTGGCTGCGCGCGCTTCCTCGATCATCGCGACCAAGGGCTGCTCATCGCCCAGCAATGTGCGCCATGCGGTGCGATGGTGGGCGGGATAGCCTTCCTGAGGCTGATACCAAACACCGCGTCCGGCAAGCGCCGCGTGGTTATCGTTCAGCACGTGCTGAAGATAGGTCGAGCCCGTCTTGTGCAGGCCAGGATGGATGATCAGTTTCATGGCTGCGACTTGCCAGAACACGGTTAAAGGCGGGCTTGGCCGCGCCTCGCGGCTTTCCCCTATCGCGCCGCTGGACGCTGGCTACGGACACTTCTAGAGCGCGCGCATGGTGCATGGCTGGCTGATCCTCGACAAACCGCGCGGTCTGGGCTCGACACAAGCCGTCGGCGCGGTGAAGCGCAATCTGCGTGAGGGTGGATATCCCAAGAGCAAGGTGGGTCACGGTGGGACGCTCGATCCGCTGGCGGAAGGCGTGCTGCCGATTGCCCTGGGAGAAGCGACCAAGCTGGCGGGGCGAATGCTCGACGCGAGCAAGATCTACGACTTCACGATCCAGTTCGGAAAGGAGACAGACACGCTCGACGCCGAAGGCGAAGTGATCAAGCGGGTCGACCGCTACCCTCCAATGGCCGCAATTGCTGCAGTGCTTGAGCATTTCACCGGCGAGATCGAACAAGTCCCGCCCGCCTATTCGGCGCTGAAAGTCGACGGCAGGCGTGCCTACGATCGGGCGAGGGCAGGCGAGCAAGTCGAACTCAAGACGCGGCAGGTCACCATCCATTCGCTTACTCTCGCAGGCGCGCGCGACGGTGACACAGAACTCCGATCAGCTTTCCAGACCACGGCCGGGCGGCCAGACCCATACGACCCATCTGCGCCGCTCGAACTGGCTGACAGCGTTACGCTCACGGCCCAGGTCTCCAAGGGTACCTACATCCGCTCACTCGCTCGCGATATCGCGCATGCCCTTGGAACCGTCGGCCACGTCACCTATCTACGCCGCACAAAGGCGGGGCCTTTCACCGAGTCCCAAGCGATTTCGCTGGACAAACTCAACGAAATCGGTAGAGGCGCGCGACTTGAAGACCTACTCCTGCCGTTGGAGGCAGGGCTGGACGACATCCCGGCCCTTTCCCTCTCTCAGACAGACGCGCAGGCGGTCCGCCAGGGCCGGGTCTTGTCTGAACTGCCCCATCCATCCGGGCTCTATTGCGCGATGCTGGACAGCGTCCCCGTCGCGCTCATGGAAATATCGGATGGGACGGCCAAGGTCGTCAGGGGTTTCAATCTACCCGATGTCGCTGAGTAAGAAAGAAAACACATGTCCGTAAGCGCAGAACGCAAAGCAGAAATCATCAAGGACAACGCCCAGGCTAAGGGCGACACCGGTTCGCCGGAAGTGCAGGTCGCAATCCTGACGGAGCGCATCAAGAACCTTACCGAGCACTTCAAGAGCAATCACAAAGACAATCACTCGCGTCGCGGCCTCCTGATGATGGTCAACAAGCGTCGCAACCTGCTCGCATACCTCAAGAAGAAGGATGTCGAGCGCTACAACGCCCTGATCCAGAAACTGGGTCTGCGTAAATAAGAGTTTCCGAAGGGCGGCTCCAACGGGCCGCCCTTCGTCTATCCGGCTCTCACGCAATTCGGCGGGGAGCGGAAGAGGGGGCGCGAATAGCCCCGTACCGGACCGGGCCGGTTTATCCCGGAAATGGAGGCCCCGCACCGTAATAAGGCCGTGCGGGTTCAAAAGGAAAATCAATGTTCGACACGAAAACCGTATCGCTGGAGTGGGGCGGAAAAACCCTCACTCTGGAAACCGGCCGTATTGCCCGTCAGGCTGACGGTGCCGTTCTGGCCACTTATGGCGAAACCGTGGTGCTGTGTGCCGTGACCGCCGCAAAATCAGTGAAGGAAGGCCAGGACTTCTTCCCGCTCACCGTTCACTACCAAGAGAAATTCTCAGCAGCAGGCCGGATCCCCGGCGGCTTCTTCAAGCGCGAAGGCCGCGCGACCGAGAAGGAAACGCTCACCAGCCGTCTGATCGACCGTCCGGTGCGCCCGCTCTTCCCGGAAGGCTTCTACAACGAAATCAACGTCATCGCTCAGGTTCTTTCCTATGACGGTGAGACCGAGCCAGACATCGTTGCGATGATCGCCGCTTCGGCAGCGCTGACCATTTCGGGCGTTCCGTTCATGGGACCGATCGGTGCAGCGCGCGTCGGTTTCTCGAACGACGGCGAATACATCCTCAACCCCAGCATCAACGACGCGCTGGGCGAAGATGGCCGTCTCGACCTCGTAGTTGCCGCCACGCAGGACGCGGTGATGATGGTTGAATCCGAAGCGAAAGAACTGACCGAGGAAGAAATGCTCGGCGCAGTGATGTTCGCACACGAGGAAAGCCGCAAGGTTATCGGCGCAATCATCGATCTGGCCGAACAGGCCGCCAAGGATCCGTGGGAACTCGATCCGGTCGAAGACAAGACCGCCAAGATGGACAAGCTGCGCGCTGCCATTGGTACCGACCTCGAAGCCGCTTACAAGCTCACCAACAAGGCCGAGCGTCAGGACGCGGTCAATGCAGCCCGCGAGAAGGCGCGCGAAGCGTTTGCTGACCTCGCCGAGAGCGATCCGGCCGAATATCTTGGCACGCTCAAGCTGGTGAAGAAGCTCGAAAGCGACATCGTTCGCGGCTCGATCATCAAGGACGGCACGCGCATCGACGGTCGTAAACTCGATCAGGTTCGCCCGATCGAAGCTATGGTCGGCCTGCTGCCGCGCACGCACGGTTCGGCGCTGTTCACCCGCGGTGAAACGCAGGCGATCTGCACCACCACGCTCGGCACCAAGGACGCCGAGCAGATGATCGATGGTCTCGAAGGCCTCAGCTACAACAACTTCATGCTGCACTATAACTTCCCGCCCTATTCGGTCGGCGAAGTGGGCCGCTTCGGGTTCACCGGGCGGCGTGAAATCGGCCATGGCAAGCTCGCCTATCGCGCGCTACACCCCGTGATGCCGGACGTTGAGGAATTCCCGTACACGATCCGTGTTCTGTCCGACATCACCGAGTCCAACGGCTCGTCCTCGATGGCGACCGTCTGCGGCGGCGCGCTTTCGATGATGGATGCGGGTGTTCCGCTGAAGCGTCCGGTTTCGGGTATCGCCATGGGTCTGATCCTCGAAGGCGACGATTTCGCGGTCCTGTCCGACATCCTCGGTGACGAGGACCACCTTGGTGACATGGACTTCAAGGTAGCTGGTTCGGAAGAAGGCATCACCAGCCTTCAGATGGACATCAAGGTCGCCGGTATCACCAAGGAAATCATGGAAAAGGCGCTCGAACAGGCGAAAGCCGGCCGTGCGCACATCTTGGGTGAAATGGCCAAGGCTCTCACCGGCGCCCGTTCGGAAGTTTCGAAGCACGCGCCGCGTATCGAAACGATGCAGATCGACAAGTCGAAGATCCGCGACGTTATCGGCACGGGCGGCAAGGTCATTCGCGAGATCGTCGCCGAGACCGGCGCGAAGGTCGACATCGACGATGAAGGCACGATCAAGATCTCGTCGTCGAACCTCGATGAAATCGAAGCCGCGAAGAAGTGGATCGAAGGCATCGTCGAAGAAGCCGAAGTCGGCAAGATCTACACCGGCAAGGTCGTCAATATCGTCGACTTCGGTGCATTCGTGAATTTCATGGGTGGCAAGGACGGCCTCGTCCACGTCTCCGAAATGAAGAACGAGCGGGTCGAGAAAGTCACCGACGTTGTCAGCGAAGGCGACGAAGTGAAGGTCAAAGTCCTTGAGATCGACCAGCGCGGCAAGGTCCGGCTGTCGATGCGCGTGGTCGACCAGGAAACCGGCGAAGAGCTCGAAGACACCCGCCCGCCGCGCGAACCGCGCGGTGACCGCGGCGGCGATCGGGGTGGTCGTGGCCGTGGCGACCGTCGCGGCGGTCGTGGAGGACGTGGCCCGCGTCGTGACGGCGGCGGCAATCGCGATGGCGGCGGCAATGACGGCCCCGCAGCGATGCCCGACTTCCTGAAGGACTGATCCTTCAAACACGAAGTAGAAAAGGCCGCTCGGAGCAATCCGGGCGGCCTTTTTCCATGTGTTGGATCGCCTTGTTTGTCGTCGAACAGCCCATGCCGTATGCTCCTCGCCGGAGGGGAACATGCGACTTCACCGGTCCATCATGTTGGCAATCGCCATCGGAGCTGTGGCAGCCTGCGATGGCGGCAACGGAAATGCTCCTGAACCTGAACCGGTCGATGACTTTGAGACCCGCTTCTTCGCGGCAGGATCGGCTACAAACCCCTGCTTTGAGGATCTCGATGCAATGAGCGGCTTCTGGATGTCGCTCGCAGCAAAGCGGCCCGGCGTGGAAACCACCTTCGACAAGGGAAACCCAGTTGCTGTGGATGCCGCCGGGCAGGAACACTCGCTTGTCTCCGTTATTCCGCTCAATGCCGACAAAGCGGACCTCAACCGCGCGGGCACCGTAAGCTTTTGCGGCGGTTCGGGAGGCGTTCGGATCGAAGGCAGCGATGAGGAGTGGGGGTCGGTTGCCGAAATGAACATCAGTTTCCCTTACGCCAACGATGAGGCAGAGAATCACGTCACTTACGAGTTTGGAGCATTCGGCACCGTCTGGTTGCTGCTTTTCTTCGATACCCCATTCGGTTCGATCGAAGAAATCCGGCTATCCAGCGGGGAAGTCATACCGAAATCGGCTTGGTCTGAAGATCCCTGAAACGCTCGAGATTGGCGGACGCATGAATTGCGCGTCGCTAGCACCTTGGACTATGCGCTAGCCGATGCTTCCCCGCGAAACCATAGCCACCGCCCAAATCCCTGACGGCGAGGAGCTGACCCTCGTCAGCCACGGGCGCGACTTCATCATCATGCTCGGGCGAGACGAGCTGATGGGGACGCGGATGCAGTTCTCCGAGGAGCAACTCGCCGAGCTGACATTGGCAGAATTGTCGGCGCCGTCCCCACGCATTCTGATCGGTGGATACGGTATGGGCTTCACTTTCCGTGCGTCGCTTGCGAAGCTGCCAGAGCATGGCGAGGTGCGCGTGGCCGAGATTGTGCCGGAGATAATCGAGTGGGCGAGGGGACCGCTTGCACACCTCACCGGTGACACGCTTGACGATCCTCGAGGCGAGGTCGTGCTGTGCGATGTCGCGGCGCTGATCGACGACGCGAATGACGGAACCTGCGCCAAGTACGACGCGATCCTGCTCGACGTCGACAACGGCCCGGACGGAATTGTGCGAGACGCAAACGACAGGCTCTACACCCGAACGGGACTTGCAAAGGCCAAGGATGCACTCAATTCCGGCGGAATACTGGCCATCTGGTCGGCCGCGCCGGACCACAAGTTTACCCGTCGTCTGAAAGACGCTGGCTTCACGGTCGAAGTGCGCGAGGTGCGCGCCCGCCCCAACAACAAGGGGCCGCGTCACACGATCTGGTTTGCTCGAAAGACCTAAGCGAGCGCCCCGTTCGTCTCGGTCCGAGCAATCGCTCGCCGCAACTGTGCTAACGTTCCGCTGCGCGCCGAGTCGCGCCAAAACACATCATCGGGTCGCTTGTGGGAATGGGAGACGAGCGATGAACGAATTGGATGTAGCGAAGGTCGAGGAACTCGCAGGCAAGGTGGTCGGCGATGTCGCCGCCGCACTGAGCCTCTACATGGCGTATCTGGGCGATCAGACCGGCGTATTCGATGCGATGGATGGCGAGGGGCGCATGACGCTTGAGCAGATTGCGACGAAGACCGGTCAGAACGCCAAATACCTCCGCGAATGGCTCGGTTCCGTCTGCGCCGCCGGATACGTTACCCATCACGCCGCCGACGACACATTCTCGCTTTCGCCCGAGCAAGCGCTGGTGATGGCGCGCGAAGGCCAGCCTGCCTGCATGCAAGGCTTCATAATGGCGGTCGTCTCGCAATATGAAGATCACGAGAAAGCAACTGAGGTCTTCCGTACAGGTGAGGGGCGTCCATGGGGTGACCACACCGAATGCCTGTTTTGCGGAACCGACCGGTTCTTCAAACCGGGATACGCCGCCAACTTGATCGACGCCTGGATTCCCGCGCTCGACGGCGTCGCGGAAAAGCTGGAAGCGGGCGCCAAGGTCGCCGATATTGGCTGCGGGCACGGCTCCTCAACGATCCTGATGGCTCAAGCCTATCCGAAGTCGCACTTCGTCGGGATCGACTACCATGCTCCCTCTATCGAAGAGGCGCAAAAGAAGGCTGGAGACGCCGGCCTGACAAACATCGAATTCGAAGTGGCCACCGCCCAGGATTATCCCGGCGACGGCTTCGACTTCGCCTGCATTTTCGATGCGCTGCACGATATGGGCGACCCGGTCGGAGCCGCGAAACATGTCCGCGAAAGCCTGAAAGAAGATGGCACATTCATGCTTGTCGAGCCAATGGCGGGCGACAGCATGGCGGATAACATGAACCCGCTAGGCCAGATTTTCTATGCCTTTTCGACCACTGTATGCACGCCCAACTCGCTCAGCCAGGACGTCGGGCTCGGGCTGGGCGCTCAAGCCGGCGAGAAGCGGCTGACCGAGGTGCTCAACGAAGCCGGCTTTGCCAATGTCCACCGCGCGGCCGAAACGCCAACCAATATGGTGCTGGAGATTAGTGGCTGATCAGCAAAGATAAAACAGCGGCTTATTCTTGGCGAAGGAGAGCAGAACTGGGTCTAGCCACGACCGAATGCGCTTGTTAAACCGGCTCCCGCAATAACGGGGGTCGTGTCTTGCGTTCTGGAATTCTCGCTGCGGTGGCAGCGTCGCTGATTGTTGTTCCTGTCACTGCTGAAGCCAAGGCACCGCATTTCAAGGAATGCGATGGCTACAAGCGGCCGACCAAGAAGGGCGACGGGCTGAATTCGGGCTCGTTCCTGTTCGGGTTGGCCAAGCGTAGCGAAGATATCCGGCGCGGGAGCACGTCGACCGATCCAGAGCAAGGCGTTGAAGCATGTCGCAAGGCGTTGGCCGATCCCCTGCTCAAGCCGCAGTTCAAGGAGCGACGCGCCAGCCTGATGCAGGCGCTGGCGTTCCATCAACTGGCGCTGTTTTCTTTCGAAGATGCAATGACCACTCTGGATGAGATCGAAGCATTCGATACTGGTGTCGATCCCGTCCTCTATGCTCGCGGAATCGGCCTCGGCAATCGCCTGCTGCGCAGCTACGGCCTGATCAAGGAAGAACGTTTCGGCGAAGCCATGGCGGAGCTCGATGCGATCGACGCAATGCGTCCGTATTCGGTTTCCACTCTAAGGACGACCGACAAACTCCGGCTGATGCTCGATGATCGGCTGGATCATCAGATTGAGCGGCTCAAGAAACGCGCTCCAATCGACCCTGCCGCCAATGCCATGGGGTTTCTTCTCGCGCTTGAATTCAGCCGGTTTGACGACGCAATTACTTTCGGCTCGGGCATGGAATTCGAATTGCCGAGATCGAAGGGCAACTGGCGGATCAGCGGGGAGAGCCAGCTCAACTACCAACTGATTTCGATCCGGGCGACTTTTGCCGCGGGCTTGGCATACGCGCTTGCCGCGACCGGCGATGAGGCTGGCGCTACTGCAGCCTTGCTCGATGCCCGCGAACAGCTCGATCTGGCAATGGCGCCTCCGCCGCCGCGCAAGAACGGCAAGAAGCAGAAGAAGAGCGTTCTGCGCGACTATGAGCAACGGAAAGCCAATGGCGAGCGCGGATTGACGACGCTGGACCTGTGGACCGAACTGATTCAGCTGCGCAAGGATGCGCCGGACCTCGATTTGGATCAGTTGCTGCAGCGATTTGAAGGTCTGCCCAGCAGTCCCGGCCCAGTCATGATCGACATAATCTCACTGGCGGGAGAGGCCGAGTTGGGAGACCGGGCCGAGCTGGTTTCCAAACTGCTCGAACTTGCGCACGCCAGAAGGACGCGTGAATTCGATCTGTCGGTCTTCAACTTGATCCGACTGCTGCCGCATGCCGAAGCGCCGGAAAACCAGGTTCGTTTCAAGCGCGGCGGTGACGGGTACTTCTTGACCGACAATGGCTTTTCGCGGCGCGAGATGGATAGCGAGGACGACTGGACCATTCGCTTTACCGACGATACGGCAACGGCGGCGACTGTCGAGGAATTCAGCATCATCGCGGCAGCTCAAGAGGCGAAGAAACGAGGTTACGATCGCCTGCTGCTGCAGTCTTCCAGGACAGTGCAGCGCACCACCAATATCTATGGCGCGTATGGGGTTTCCTACGGCTCGCAGAATTCCGGTCGCGAAGCGCAGTTGCGTGTCCGTTTCATCAAGTCGGACGCAATCCCTGCGGAGCTCGCCGGATCGAGCTGGCGGATGCTGGATGTGAACACGCTGATCAGCAATCTGTCCAATTTGCCTCAGCGTCCTCAGCGCAAGCGCCGCTGAAGCTTTAGAAGTCGTAGATCAAGGTGATCCGCGACAAAGTGTCGGTCTGAACCGCACCGAGCGGCGGATTGCTGTCATATTCGATCGCGTAAGAGAGTCTCGCGCTTACGCGGTCGCTGATCTTGGCATTGAGCCCTGTGACGAGATTGATGCTGGTATTGTTTGAATCGATGATGACGGTCGCCGTTCCGCCAGTCTCCGCGACCGCATTGGTGTCATGGGTCAGCTTGAGCCGGTCGGTGATGGTCCAGTCGAAGTCGATGCCAAGCAAAGCTGCCAACCGGCTCTCGCTGGTGCCATCGACGAATTCCGTGATGCGATAGGCCGGGCCTGCCTTCGCTGAGAGCTGGATGTTTGGCTCATCGACAATCTGATAGCCAAGACCTCCCGACACGGCATAGCGCGCGGAGAAGCCTTGGAACCTGTCCCGCTCGTACTGGGCCAGCCCATATACGAACAGCCGGTCGGAGACGTTGTAATTGGGCTCATAGGCAGCGAAGTACTGTTCACGCGAGGTGACACCGTTGTTGCGCTGATAGTCGGCGCGAACGGTGATCTTGTGCGTCCAGTCGATCCCATCGCGCTGGAGCGAAAGTCCCGCAGTCACACCTGAGTTCGATGAATTCCCGGTCGCTCGGAACCCTCCAAGTTCGCCCTTTCCTGTCCAGTTTTCGAGCAGGCCTGCGCTTCGGATTTCTGCCTCCTTCGCGGCCTCTGCTTTTGCAGCAGCGCTCGCAAGCTTGGTCTCATATCCTGCAAGAATTGCGTCCAGCTCCGCAGCATCGTCGGGGTTGGTCTGCTTGGCGAGGTCGATCACAGTGCGAACGGCGGCTTCGTCACCGCTATCGATCGCAGCGTCGATCATCGCGCGCACCGGTTCGGGTATCTCGGCGAGCGCGACAGATGGGCAAGTGACAGCGAAGGCCGCAGCGACGGCGGCTTGAAATCTGATTGTCATGTGTTTGCTAGCTTCCCAGAATTCGGATTGACCCCATGTAGTCCATTTTTCCGAGCGGTAGCCCCTTCATCCGAAGGATGTCGTAAAAGGTTGTTGAGTGGAAATAGAAGTTCGGCTGGGAGAAACTCAACAGGAAGTTGGCGCCGGTCAATTCCATAAGCCTCTTTCCACCCAGAACGAATCCGATTGTCTTGTCGGCAACGTCTTCAAGCTGTTCGGGCGATGTGGAGGCGAGCTGTTCTTGAGCGTCGGCAATCATCGCCCGCATGCCATCCCAACCTTCGGGCAATTCGGTGAAGTCCGGCGAGAATTCGCCGGTGGGAAGCAGTTTGATCACATAGGCGGAATGCACCCAACAGGCGCGTATATGCCATGGGAGTGACCACATATTCTCGGCCAGCTTGGCGTTGATGAGTTCCGCGTCCTCAATGCCGTTGTCCCTGGCAAAGTTCTCCGCTTTGTCCACCAAACCGGTCAGTCCCGTGAGGATTTGCTGGCAACTGGGAACGAAAGCTTCGTGCAGGGTCATTGGCATGCTGGATACTCCTGAGAATCAAAAAGGCCCGATAGCTCTGCGCTACCGGGCCTCTGCTTATCTCGCAATCGGCGACAGCGTCAGCGGACTCTGGGTCCGCCGAAAGGCAGTGGCGGAGGGGGTCTGCGTGCGCCGCGAGGGAGCTGCGCCTGATACGCGCGTCCGCAATGCTCGACGCAGTACGGAAAGCCCGGGTTCACCGGCTCGCCGCAAAAGTGGAAGTCAGGTTCTCCAGGGTGTCCCATCGGCCAACGACAGACCTTGTCCGAAAGGTCGAGCAGGCTCGTCTTGTCGGCAATCTCCGGGCTGGGCTTGGCCGGAACCAATCGACGCGGCGGTGCAGGTGGAATGGGTGCCTGCTGGTCGCCTGGACCCTGCCGAAGAAAGCCTCCGGGTCCGACCGACACGATCTTGGGCAGATCCGGGGTCGGGTTCGGCAACGGCTGTGAGGGCGTAGCTGGGGTGCTAGCGCCGGGCTTCGACGATGGCGACGCTGCATCCGCCGCTCTCGCTGCGGGTTTGGCCGCAGGTTTGGTAGTTCTGGGGGCGGCCTTTTTTGTGCTCGCCGGCTTGGCTGCCGCCTTCTTTGCGGCCGCCTTTTTCTTCTCATTGGCCTTGACCGGGGAAGGTCGAGACTTGAGGCCTAGGCGGTGAGCCTTGCCGATCACGGCGTTCCGGCTCACACCACCGAGCTCTTCCGCAATCTGGCTTGCGGTTGCACCGCCTTCCCACATTTTCTTAAGCGTTGCGATCCGCTCGTCAGTCCAACTCATAAATGCCTGCTTCCATACTGTTCGTTCGATAGCGTTCGGCTTGTCAGGAACGAGGCAAGGCCGTAGGCGCTGGTGCCATGGCCGACAATGCTTCCGCGAACCCGATTTCGGACGCTGCTCCCGTTGAAACTGTGACCGGCGAGAGCAACCGGTTTCCGCCGCGAGGGGTTCCGGTAATCACCGGGATCAACCGCATCGGATTGTTGGCCCTCTATATGAAGGAGGTCCGCCGGTTTCTCAAGGTCCAGACGCAGACGATTTGGGCTCCAGCGGTAACAACCCTTCTGTTCCTGGTGATTTTTACCGTCGCTTTGGGGCGAGAGGGGCGGGAAGTGCTCGGTGTGCCATTCGCGAGCTTCGTCGCTCCCGGTCTGATCGTGATGGGCATGATGCAGAATGCCTTTGCCAATTCCTCATTCTCGCTGCTCTCGGGCAAGATCCAGGGCACCATTATCGATCTCCTGATGCCGCCGCTCTCGCCAGGAGAGTTGATGGGCGGGATTGTCGCTGCCGCAGTGACTCGCGCGGTCGCCGTGGGATTTGCGGTCGGACTCGCAATGGCGCTTTGGCCCGGGGTAAGCTTGAGCGTCACGCATCTATGGGCGGTAGTCTGGTTCGGACTGATGGGATCGGTGCTGCTGGCGCTGTTGGGGCTGGCGACGTCAATCTGGGCCGAAAAGTTCGATCACAACGCAGCGATCACCAACTTCGTGATTGCGCCGCTCTCGCTCTTGTCAGGCACGTTCTATGTCATCGACAATCTCGCTCCGGCGTTTCAGGCTGTCAGCCGGGCCAATCCGTTCTTCTATGTGATCTCGGGCTTCCGATACGGCTTCCTTGGAGAAAGCGATATCGGTTCAAACGCGCAGGTGATCGCGGCTGCGGCGGGACTTGGCGCACTCAACGTTTTGCTGGCGATGCTTGTCTATGCATTGCTTCGGTCGGGCTGGAAGCTTAAGAGTTAGTGCGTCAGCGACCGGCGCATCCGGTATCGGCCGTCCTTAAACCGCTCGAAGAGCTGCGATAAAGTCGGATGATCGACCGGGCCGCCTTCGGCGTCGGCCACCAGATTGGCCTGGCTGACATAGGCCACGTAACTCGATTCCTCGTTTTCGGCGAGCAGGTGGTAAAATGGCTGGTCGCGCTTGGGCCGGAGGTCTTCGGGAATGGATTCGTACCATTCCTCACTGTTCGCGAAAACGGGATCGATATCGAACACCACTCCGCGAAAGTCGAACAGCCGGTGGCGGACGACATCACCGATTCCAAAACGGGTGCGGGTTTGGCGCGGGGCGACAATCATGCGGCCCGCTTGATTCGAGAAGAACTCTGCGCGTTCCATACCCTGAATATGGATCTTCGCAGCCGCAAAACAAGCTTCGACACGGTGAATGCACGAGATATGCCCGCATTTTGTCCGAGATCAGGCCTTGGCAAGGTGCGGGTGCTGCGCTAACGGGCGCGCTCCGATTGACCAGCCGCAACGGTATTTCCACCTACGCGGCCGCGCATATTGCGCCGCGGAGAGGTGCCGGAGTGGTCGAACGGGGCGGTCTCGAAAACCGTTGTGCTCTCACGAGTACCGAGGGTTCGAATCCCTCCCTCTCCGCCATTTCGGTTGTTTCGACGTAGAGCTCGCCAAAAGCGCTTGGAAATTCTCGACGCGAGATGGCGTTGGGCTGTGGTCGCGATTCTCAAACCAGCGCTTGGCTTTGAGCGCGAATTCCCTTATTGAACATATCGTCAATAATGGGAGTGCAGATTGCGCGTACTGGTTTTTCTGGCCCCTCTTGCGTTTCTCGGATGCACGGCCGAGCAACAGGTCGAGCCCATTGCTGTCGGGGAAAGTGGCCAAGCCGCTCACGCCGAAGCGCTTTACGATGCCAATTGCGCCAGCTGCCACGAGGGCAATGTTGCCGGAGCTCCCAATCGCGCTGCAATGGAGGCACTTAGCCCAGCGATGATACTCGAAGCGCTGAACTCCGGCGTCATGAAAGAGCAGGGAGCAGCGCTGGATCGGATCGACCGCATCCTGCTGTCGCAGTATCTGGGCAATGAAGCGGCAGGCGCCGATGTCGAAATCGAGTATTGCGAAGATGATCTGCAGTTTGCGGGTCCGGCAAAATGGAATCGCTGGGGCGCCAACGCGCAAAACACGCGCTTCCAGTCCCTAGGCAATGCCGGGCTTACTGTTGAAGAGATCCCCGATTTGGAGCTTGCATGGGCGTTTGGATTTCCCGGTGCGCAGCGCGCTCGCTCGCAGCCTGCCGTTACCGAGGAAGCCATTTTCACCGGCAGCCAGTCGGGACGTGTCTACGCGCTCGATACGGAAACCGGCTGCGCTTGGTGGACCTATGAGGCGGGGGCAGAGGTCCGAAATGCGCCGCTCATTGCAACAGGCACCGACGGCAGGCCGGAGACGCTATTCTTCGGCGATTTCGACGCCGTTGTGCATGCCGTCGATGCGCGCACGGGCAAGAAACGCTGGTCCAAATCAATCAAGGATCATCCCGACGGGACGATCACAGGCAGTCTCGCGCTCCACGACGGTACGCTGTTTGTCCCGATGTCGTCGACCGAGATCGTGAGTGCCTATGTCGATGATTATGAATGCTGCACATTCCGCGGCGGGGTGATTGCGCTTGCCGCAAGCGATGGTGAAGCCAAGTGGCGGTGGTATTCCGTAGCCGAGCCCCAGAAGGTCGGCAAAACCAGCGCAGGAACGGACGTCCTTGCCCCGAGCGGTGCACCGGTCTGGTCGACTCCCACCGTCGATGCCGGGCGCGGGCTGCTCTATGTCGGCACCGGCGAGAACTATTCCTCGCCCGCCAATGGAAACAGCGATGCGATAGTCGCGCTGGATCTCGCAAGCGGGCGTCAACGCTGGGTGATGCAAGCGACACCGGGAGATGCCTGGAACGCCGCTTGTGGACGCGAACCGCGCCCCAATTGCCCTAGCGAAGACGGCCCGGATTTCGATTTCGGAGCGCCTCCGATGCTGGTGGATCTGGCTGATGGTGGCCAGATTCTACTGGCAGGCCAGAAATCGGGCGAGGTTTTCGGCCTCGACCCCGACGAAGACGGCAAGGTTCTGTGGCGCCGCCGCGTAGGAATGGGCGGCTTCAATGGAGGTATTCACTGGGGAATGGCCAGTGACGGCAAGACCCTGTGGGTTGGAATCGCCGACACACCAGGCAACAGATTTGCCGTTGGCGAGCCTCGACCGGGCATCCATGCGCTGAGCCCGAAGAATGGAGCCGATCTCTGGTCGCGCATCGAACCGCCGACCTGTGATGAGGTAGCCTACAAGTGCATGACGGCCCTTTCGGCTCCGCTTTCGGCTATTCCCGGAGCAGTGTTTGCCGGCGCGCATAACGGCCGCCTGCTGGCCTATTCGAGTACCGATGGCCGCGTGCTCTGGCAGCGAGAAACCAACCGTGAATTTGAAACGGTCAACGGTGTTTCTGCCAAGGGCGGAACGATTGACAGTTCCGGAGTTGTGATCGCTGGGGGGCTGGTGATCGTCAATTCCGGCTACGACAAGTTCGGCGAAATTCCCGGCAATGTCCTGCTCGTCTACAAGGTTAAGGGAGGAACCTGATGCGCCATTTGAGCAGCATCGTTCTCGCAGCGGCAATAGCCGGTTGTGCCATGCCGATTTCGAATTCTGCGGCAGATCCGCAACCAGCAGTCGAGGCGGCACCCGACGCCATTCGCGGCGTTCACAATGTCGGCATAACCGTATCCGACATTGACGATACGCTGGCGTTCTATGGCGCTGCCGTTCCCTATGAACTGGTCGAACGCAAACGCATGGATGCAAGCGCGATTCCGGCGCAGATCTTGACGAAGCGCGAGGGCGAGATCGAGGTCGCCTTGGTAAAGACACCAACCATATTCTTGCGACTGATCGATATCGATCCCGATGCAAAGGCGGCACCCGTACGCCGTCCGGCGACCGGGCCGGGCTACACGCATATCTGTTTTCAGTCTCCCGCAGAGTCTCCCAAGTACGACCTGTTCAAGCAGCTCGGTCTCGACATGCTGTCTCGCGGAGACGGTCCGGTGGATCTGGGAGGTTATGGGGTCACCTATGCCTATGGCTTCGATCCGGACGGGATCATGATCGAAATGGAACAGGTCGATCGCCCGCTGATCGAGGCTGCTGGATATATGGGACAGCAGCGCCTCAAGCATGAGGCCTGGATCACTCATGTCGCCAATGTCACTGCCGACAAACCGTCGATGGTTGCGTTCTATCGGACCATCCTGGGCCATGCGCCCAAACGGGAGATTCCGGCAACGCGCCGCGCAACATTCGATGACGTGGTCGATATCGACAATATCGAGATTTCGGCAAGCTGGTTCGATATTGGCAATATCCAGCTTGAACTCTGGCACTATTCCGAACCCGCTACGCCGCTGCGCCGTACTCCACGGATGCTTGACGAGGTCGGCTACAATGGCTTCGCGTTCGAAGTGACCGATCTGCCCGGCACGATTGCGCGATTGGAAGCAGCCGGGATGAAATTTGCGACGCAGAGCTTCGACCTTGGCGGATGGCAGATTGCATTTGCGCGAGACCCCGAAGGCAACCTTCTCGCATTCCAGAAGCGCGAGGCCGCGCATTCGATCGAGGACATGCGATGGTTCGCGCTGACACGATCGCCCGAACCATGATAGGGGGCAGCGGATGACCCAAGCCGTACAGAAGAGGCGAACGCGTTTGCTGCCGGAGCAGCGTCGCAGCCTGATCCTCGACCATGCCGCAGAAATCGTCGCCCGCGAAGGCGTTGCCAACCTCTCGATGGACCAGGTTGGGCGAGAAGCAGGGATCAGCAAATCGCTTGTCTATAACTACTTCCCCAATCTCAACGAGTTGCTCACCGTATTGCTCGAGAGGGAATTGCGACGCCTGAGGCGCGAACAGAGCATTGCGGCTGAGAATGCCACGACATTCGAGGAGCTCGTTCGCGGAGTCACGCATGCCTATCTCAAGTATATCGATGAGCGTGGCCTCATTATCGAGCGGCTACAAAGCGAACCGTCGGTAAGCGAAATGCACGATCCGACCGACTACGGGCGCGACGCATCGGTCGAGTATCTATCCGAGATCGCCGGGCGACTGTTCGGCCTACCACCTGACATCGCCCGGGCGGCGACCGACATAAGCTTTGGTTTACCATCGGCTGCGGGTGCCTACTTGCTCCAACGCAGGCTTCCGCTTGAACAGATCGAAGATCTAACGGTCACGATGATCATCGGAACCTTCACGGCAATCAAGTCCGACCAGATGGTGAGCAAGACCCCTCTGCATCTCCGCGATCTTTAGCTCCAGCCGAATTGCAAAGAAAAGGGCGGATGGATCGCTCCACCCGCCCCGTTTTGATCCGGGATTGAGGTGTCGGATCAAAAGGTGAAGCGCACCAATCCCCCATAGGTGCGCGGGAAGTTGCGGTAGCCGGACAGCGATCCGGCCTGCGCGACGCTCGGAAACACCGTTGTGTTGTAGACATCGTCGGTGAGGTTGCGCCCCCAGATCGCCAACTCGAGACCATTTTCGAGCTTGAAGGAGATTGTCGCATTGAGCTGGTTCACTTCGCGGCGGAAAGTCGGGAGACCTTCTGCAATCTGCGTGTTGCTCTCGTGGAGGAAGTCCGCGTGGAGCGTGAGCACATGGCCCGCGTCGAACTCGATATTGTAGGTTCCGCCGAAGGTCAGGTTCCACTCCGGAATTCCAGCCGGGCGCAGACCGGTCAGGTCGGTCGGGACTGTGGTCAGTGTGGCCGGGTTGAAAGCTGTGCCCTGAGGGAAGCTGTCATACTCGGCATCGAGATAAGTCACCGCGGCGGTGAACGTCAGTTCGGGGATCGGCGATATCGAGCTGTCAAATTCGAAGCCGCGTACCGATTGACGGTCGGCATTGCCGAGAACGAAACCGGTGCCGGTGAAGATATTTCCCTGGAACCCATCCAGCGTCTGATCGAAGATGGCGAGGTTGAAGGCAAAGCCTTCGAACTGGGCTTTCAAACCGATTTCGTAGACTTCGGCTTCTTCGGGATCGGCGAAGCGGGTTCCGGTCGACAGGTTGGGCACCGCCAGCCCGGCATCGCGGATTGGCGAGGATGCCGGTGGCGGCACCTGGAATGGCGAGCCGGGAATGAAGTCTGCCGGGAAGGGGCGGCTGTCGGTCGACAGGTTGAACGACGACGCTTTGAATCCGGTCGCATAGGTCGCGTAGACGCTGACATTGTCCGGGAAATCGTAAGACAGGCGGAACGTGTAGGACAGGTCGTTGTCTTCGGTCCTCCCATCTTCGACCGCATTCGGGAAGTTCAGATAGGGCGGGATGAATTGCAGCCCGCGCAGCGCGAGGAAGGGGTTGAAGGCCGGGTCGGCCGCAACCACTGCCGGCACGCCTGCTGCAACGCCAGCCTGCACCAAGTCGATTCCGGAGAATACGTCGGTGCTGACATTGTTCTGGATCACGCTCTTGCGGTCGTTGGTGTAGTTGCCGCCAACCGTGAGTGTCAGACGCTCGACAATCTCGAAGTCGAGTTGCCCGAAGATCGAGATCGCTTCGTTGTCGAACAGGAAGTTCGTCATACGGCCTTGCCCCTGACCGCCAAACGAACCCGCAGGGATGCCCGGCACAAGGAACCGCAACGTCGGTTCGAGCGATGTGTAGGCCCCGCCGGTCAACAAATCGGCGTAGCCAGCAAAGTCGGCTCCGTATTCGAGCGCTCCGTTGGTTTCGATGTCCTCCTTGAAGAAGAAGCCGCCGATGAGGAAGTTGAGCGGCCCGTCGAAGTCCGACGCTGCGCGCAACTCGAGCGTATAGGTATCGAGCACTCCGCGCCCTTCGCTGCGCTGGACGATGTCGGCGCTGGTGAAGTCGATGTCCTGATCACCAAAGCTGCGCACCGCACGGTAGGAACCAATCGCGGTTACGTCGATCGCGCCGACCGCCCAATCGGCCTGCAACGAGAAGCCATAGTTCTCGATTTCGTTGACCGACGGGAAATTGAGCGCGTTGGTATCGCCAAACCGGTCGTTGGAAATCACAGTGCCGCCGAGCGCGCGGATCGCATTGCCAGTCGGACCGTCGACGATATTGACCACCGAACAGCAATTTTCGTCGATCCTGTCATAGTCGGCGATAAAGCGGAAACTGAGATCGGGGTTGGGCTCGAACAGCAATTGCCCGCGCACACCCCAGCGATTGCGTTCATTGTTGTCGATGCCGAGATTGAGGTCTTCGACATAGCCGTCGCGCGAGTTGTAGTTGCCCGAAAGGCTGAACGCGACCTGGTCGCTGATCGGGCCGGTCACATCTCCGCGGACGACGAGGGCATTGAAGTTGCCGTAGGAAACCTCGGCCGATCCACCGAACTCGAATTGCGGTGGGCGCGTGACGATGCTGATGATACCCGCAGAAGCGTTCTTGCCGAACAGTGTCGATTGCGGGCCGCGCAGCACTTCCACGCGCTGCAGGTTCGGCAAGTCGCCAATCTGTGCGGCTGACCGCGAGCGGTAGACGCCGTCGATAAACACACCGACCGAAGGCTCGATTCCGGCATTGTTGGCACCGTTACCGAAGCCGCGAATGATGAAGTTCGTGTTGGCCGAGGATTGCAGCTGGTTTACCCGCAGCGACGGCACGAGGGTCTGCAGATCGAGCAGGTCGCGAGCTTGGGAGTTGGCAATCTGCTCGGCGCCCGTGACCGACACCGCGATCGGTGTCTCTTGCAGCGTCGTCTCTCGCTTCGAAGCGGTGACGATGATCGTGTTGCCTGTCGTCTCAAGCTCTTCGGTCTCGTTTTCGAGATCCTGTGCCAAAACGGCGGTTGGTGCCGAAACAGCTGCCAGCGCAGTGGAGCACAGTGCAGCGAGACGCAATTCGCGATTAGAGTATCCCATAATTTCCCCTCACCCATTCGTTATGGTTTGGACACGAGGTAACGTGTGTTGTAGAAATAGTCAATAACTGGCGCCCACAGGCCAAATCGAGCGAAAAACAATGCCTGCTTGGAGCTATTATTGACTATTAGTACATTAAGCGGCATGACTCGCGGCAAAGCTCAACAGATTTGGCCTATCGGCACGCTCAGCCGACGCTCGTATTGTAAGGGGACTTTGGATGCTTAGGGGATTGCTTGCGCTCGCCGCGTCTGCGGCGCT
>CAZJZO010000060.1:0-20687 GCA_964550495.1 uncultured Porphyrobacter sp.
CTACTCGCAGGCGATCAATCCGCGCCTCGCGGATGCGCAGCCTGCCGATCTCCATGCGCCCGATTGCGAGAGCGCCGATCGCGAGTGCACCGATTGCGAACGCTCCTATTGCGAGCGCACCAATTGCCGCAGCACCGGTCGAAATCGCTCCCGCAGACGCCCTTTTCACCGCTGCTTGATCGGTCTGGACGAGCAGCGCTTCGTCTTCGCTCTCCGCAGAGGCGGCCACAACCGGTGAGGCGGTTTCGGTCGCCATATTATTCGGCGGCTTCCGCTGGCTCGGCATGCGGGTCGAAAGCAACGGCCTCACCCGCTTCGATCGCGGCGGCTTTTTCCTCGACCAGCTTGACGATGTGGTCGAGCATGTCGTCATCCTCGATCGCGTGTGCCTTCATGCCCGAGAGGTAGACCATATGCTTGCCGTTGCCGCCGCCAGTAAGGCCGATATCGGTCTCACGCGCTTCGCCGGGGCCGTTGACCACGCAACCAAGCACCGAGAGGCTCATGGGAGTCTTGATATGCTCCAGGCGTTTCTCAAGCGTTTCGACCGTGCGGATCACGTCGAAGCCCTGGCGCGAGCAGCTCGGGCACGAGACCACGCGCACACCGCGCGTGCGCAAACCAAGCGCTTTCAGCATCTCGTAGCCGACCTTGACCTCTTCCTCCGGCTCGGCGGAGAGCGAGACGCGGATCGTGTCGCCGATCCCGGCCCACAGCAGCGATCCCATGCCGATGCTTGACTTGACCGTGCCGCCGATCAGCCCGCCGGCCTCGGTAATGCCGAGATGCAGCGGGCAATCCACTGCATCGGCCAGCCCGTGATAGGCGGCGACTGCGAGGAAGACGTCCGACGCCTTCACCGCGACCTTGAATTCGTGAAAGTCGTGATCCTGCAGCAGCTTGATGTGATCGAGTGCGCTTTCGATCAGAGCTTCGGGGCACGGCTCGCCGTACTTTTCGAGCAGATCCTTCTCAAGCGAACCCGCATTGACTCCGATCCGGATCGCGCAGCCATTGGCTTTCGCAGCTCGGACCACTTCGGCAACCCGGTCAGACGAGCCGATATTGCCCGGATTGATCCGCAAACATGCGGCGCCCGCGTCGGCGGCTTCGAGCGCGCGTTTGTAGTGGAAGTGGATGTCGGCAACGATTGGGATGCGTGAAGCCTTGGTGATCTTGCCAAAAGCGGCGGTGGCTTCCTCGGTCGGACACGAGACGCGAATGATATCGCAGCCGACCTCTTCGCAGCGGCGGATCTGGTCGATCGTCGCCACCGCATCTTCGGTCGGAGTGTTGGTCATGGTCTGCACGGTGATCGGCGCGTCGCCGCCCACCGGCACATCGCCGACCATGATCTGGCGGCATTGCCGCCGCTCGATATCGCGCCAGGGTCTTAAAGACATGCGCCGCATATAGTCCTGCGGGCATGAAGGGGCAATGACAGGCGCGCACGAAAAGGGGCGCCGCAGCGGGCGCCCCTAAAGAAGCGATTGATGACGGTTTCCTTACCAGCGGATCAGCGGGGGTACCACCAGACGTCCTACGACCGCCGCAATCGCCACCGGCGCGACATGCCAAAGTCCGACATGCGAGAATGTGTCGAGCGGGCAGGTGATGCCGTAAGCGAGCGTCCCGAGCGAACCCGCAGCAAGACCTGCAAGCCAGCCCGAGCGTTCGATCGATACCGGGGCGCCGCGGCGCAACCAAAGAACCGCTGCAACCAGCACCAGGGCTGCCGCAGAAAGCGACGCGGTCGTGCACATGAAAGCAACGGGATCGTTCAGCCCCTCATGCGCATGGTCGCCATGTCCGGATAGCAGGCTGAGTATCGCTCCGAGCGGAAGGATGCTGAGCATGATCGCAGTCCACAACGGCGCGTTGGCGCGGGCTCCAACCCGCGGCAGGGCGCTGCTGACGAGGGCAAAAGTGCTGGCCGCGCCAAGCACCAGCAGCAGGCCGTGGGTGATCAGGAAATAGCCCGATGCTTCGCCAGTGAGCAAGCCGTCCCACCATTCGTACACGGCAATCGAGGCAACCGCCGCGACCAGTGTAGCGAAGGCGATCAGGAATATCCCTTCAACCGGTTTCACTCGTTTGACCGGGGTCAGGTCTTCGGTGAGCGCCGCAATCAGGTCTTCCCTGTTCATCTGGCCGCTAGAGTACTTTTCCATATCAATCTGCTTTCTCAACCATGGTGGCCAGCTTCTTGAGGCCACGATGGATATTCACTTTGACCAGGCTTTCGCTTTGACCGGTCTTTTCTGCCGCTTCGCGGACCGACAATCCGCTGATTTTCACAAGTTCGATCACCTCGGCCTGCTTGTCGGGCAGCTGTTTGAACAGGCGATCCAGGCTGACGCGAGCCATGACAACTTCTTCGTCGCTATCTTCGACCGCATCATCTTCCATCAGTTCCTTGCCGTCGTGCTTGTACACTTTGCGCAGGTGATCGACCCAGCGATACCGCGCGATGGCCGCAAGCCATGGCAGGAAAGGGCGAGCTGGATCCCACGTCGCCCGCTTTGTGTAGAACGCGATCAACACGTCCTGAACAAGATCGTCGATCTGGTGCGGCGGAAGACGACGACGGAAATATCGCTCCAACCACACTCCCACCTCCGACAGCAGCACGTTGGTGGCGGCTTTGTCGCCTTCCTGTGCTGCCGCCATGAGGCGGGCGAATGTGGGTTCGTCAGCTACCATTGCTTGCGCATCAAGCCGCTTTGGAACCCGAGACGCGTGCCAGCAGCGCATCGAGCGAGAACATCCCGCCGCCGCGACTGATAAGGATTGCGCCCATCGCGATGATGGTCAGAGCCCAACCCCAGAAGTGTGCACTCGTCGGGTAGATGAAGAGCTGGATAACCAGAGCCATTACCACCAGAGCCGCAGCCCCGAAGCGTGTGAACAGGCCTGCGAACAGCAGGACCGGAAACAGAAACTCCGAATAGATGGTTAGCGGCATGGCAATGTCGGTCGACAATGGCAGGCCCGCATATTCATCGGCGAAGATGTAAGGCAGTGTATCGTTCGGCTGAAACCATGTGCCTTCTGCGATCTTGGTCTTGTAGGACCGCCAGAAGACGCCGGCCAATGCCACGCGAACGAACAGCAGTCCGATGCTTTCGACGAACGTGCTCGACAGCAAGCCTGTCAATCGTTGCCACAGATTGGTGATGGTGCTCATTGTATTCCTCCAAATCTCCAATTCGCAGGCGCCCGGTTTATGCCTGACGGGCGCCTCCGAACCAATATGCGTCTTAGCGCTTGATGGGTTTCAGCGATCCATTGCCCTTGGGGGTCTTGATCTTCACGCAGGTGCCTTTGTCGACATAGGTCCAGGCGTTGCCCTGATAGTCGCGGGTCGAAGTGCCGGCGCAGCTGGTGCCCGGGCCTGCGGCACAGTCGTTCTTGCCAGCCTTGGCAATGCCGTAGCATTTTTCCTTGGCGCCTTGGGCGACAACCGGGGTGGTTGCGAGACCGGCGGCGATACCTGCGGTGAGGGCGAGACCTGCAAAATTAGCAATCGTCTTGGCGTTCATTGTTCTACTCCAAATGTAAACTCTTAGGGGGCGTCCGACTTTTGCGCCGGAACTGACCTGCTGTTCGCCGTCCAAACCCTGCCGGTTACAAATTTTTGAACAAAATCCTCCCGGGCCCCGATTGTGAGGAGAGATGTAACGCTGCGCCGGGGTGCCGCGAACACATCTCTGAACGCACTTGCGCTGCTTAATGCGCGTGGGCGCGCGATACAATCTTTGCGAAAGGCGGCATCTGGCTTTGGCTCTGTGTCGCTCAGGCAGTCCGGTGAAGAGCCGCAGAGCCAGGGTTCATGACCCTGACCCCCTTAGTTGGGCCCTGGTCTTGTGAATCCCGCCGGACTGCCGTCCCCGCAAGGCGAAAACTCTGTTATGGAAACCCCGATGACCATGAATGCTCAGACAATCGAACCGTTCGGCGGCTTCGGCCTCGGCCTGCGGAAAACGCATTACGAGGACTTCCTCGAAAGCGATGTGCCGGTCGATTTCGTCGAGGTGATCTCGGAAAACTACATGATCGAGGGCGGGCGTCAGCTGCGCATCCTCGAAGCGGTGCGGGCGAAGCATCCGGTGATCATTCACGGCGTGTCGATGTCGATCGGGTCCGCTGCGGGTCTCGATCCCGACTATCTTGCGAAGCTCAGGCAGCTAGAGCAGCGGATCGACCCGCTGTGGGTTTCGGACCATTTGTGCTGGACCCGCACCAGCGCGCACAACAGCCATGATCTGCTGCCGATGCCATTGACCGAAGAAGGCCTGCAGGCGGTCTGTGCCAATATCGACCACGCGCAGAATGCACTGGGACGGCCGATGCTGTTCGAAAACCCGTCCAGCTATCTGACCTTTCCCGAAGACGACCTAACCGAATGGGAATTCCTTTCCGAAATGACACGTCGGACCGGCTGCTATCTGTTGCTCGATGTCAACAATATCTATGTCAGCGCGGCCAATCACGGTTTCTCCGCCGACGAATATCTTGCCGAGCTTCCGCTCGACCGGGTGCGCCAGATCCATCTTGCGGGGCACGATCCGGCTACACCCGAGCGCGACATCATCATCGACACGCATGATCGCGAAGTCGCAGACGGCGTTTGGGCGCTCTATGTCAAGGCGATGGCCATGTTGCAGCAGCCGGTTGCGACCATGATCGAACGCGACGACCACATCCCGCCACTGGATGATCTGCTGACCGAGCTGGACCGCGCACGCGGCCTGGCCAGCGAAACGCGCCAGCCTGAACTGGCATGAGCGTGACGTCACTCGCCGAGCGGCAGGCCGCGTTCATGCGCGCGATCCTCGACGAGGATTCGCCGCTGCCCGAAGGCTGGGGCAACTCGCAGGCCGCCGGGATGAGCGTCTATCGCGGCAATTACCGCGGCGCTCTGATGGATGCTCTTGCAGACACTTTCGAGCGAACGGCTCGCTATGTCGGTGAGGGTGCGTTCAGGCAGGCCAGCGTTCACCATGCGATCGGCAACCCACCGTCTGGCTGGACGATCGACGAAGCGGGTCAAGGGTTCGATACGACTTGCGCCGAACTGTTCGGTGAAAATCCTGAAGTGGCCGAACTGGCATGGTTGGAATGGACGATGCTGCAGGTCGCGACCGCGCCCGATTTCGAACCGCTTGACCCGGCAGGTTTCGCCACTGCGACCGGCGAGTTTGGCGATCAGGAGTGGATGGAACTGAAGGTCGAGTTTCAGCCGCGCGCCATGGCGGCGCTGGCGGAACACAATCTCTCCGGACTCTGGAACGCGCTGGAGCAGGACGGCCAAGAGATGCCGGACCTGCGAATGCCCGACGCTCGGGGCTGTATCGTCTTCCGCGAGGGCGAGCGCCCGACATTCATGATGGTCGAACCCGATAGCGCCAGGGCGTTTTCGGCCATGCAAGACGGGGCAAGCTACGGTGAGATCATCGCCATGCTTGCGGGCGAAGAGCCGTCAGATGATGCTGTGCAACAGGCCGCCATGCGCGCCGGAGAATTGTTGGGCAGTTGGCTGCAAGAGGGATTGATCATCGGCCTCAAGGCTTGACTCGGTCCTCCGCTCGGGCAGGCTCTGCGCAAAGGAGATGGCGATGCTGACCGATACCTCAATCGAATTGCGCAGTGCGAGGCCGAGCATGCTCATGCGGGCAATCGTCTGGGTGATGAGCAAGCGCAAACCGGTGTTCCCCCACGTGGCCGACGAGTTTCGCGCCAATATGGCGGCTCGCGACCTGCCCAGAGACGCGCCGATGCCGGACAAGTTCGAACAGCGATTTCAGGTCGAGAAGTGGGAGGCCGCGGGCCAGCCAGTCGTAACGCTGCATCCCCGAAGCGGACCGGGCGAATGGCACATGCTCTACTTCCACGGTGGTGGATTTGTATTGCCGATGTTCAAGGAGCACTGGCCACTTGCTGCCGCGATGATCGAGCAGTGCGGGGTGAGCATTACTCTTCCGCTCTATGAGGTCGTTCCCGAAAGCTCTCACACGGTTCAGGATGCGGTAGCCGATGCGGCGTTTGCCAAGCTTGCCGAGACGCACGACCCGGCGAAGATCGTCCTCAACGGCGATAGTGCGGGAGGCCATATGGCGCTGAGCCTCGCATTGAGATTGGCGCGGGCAGGCGGCGCGCAACCGGGCAAACTGGCGCTGTTCGCCCCCTGGCTCGATGTCACCATGCAGGACGATGCGATCGGCGCGGTCGAGCCCCACGACATCATGCTCAAAGTCGGCACCCTTCGCTCCTGCGGCGAAATGTTCGCGGGCGACCGCGATCCTGCCAGCGCCGAATGCAGTCCGCTTTACACATCTCCCGAGGATCTGGCGCTGCTCCCGCCAACCCGCATCTGGACCGGGCGGCACGACCTTTTCATCATCGATTCACGCACCTTCGTCGGCAAGCTGCGCGACGCGGGCGTGGACGCCAAGCTGTACGAATACGAAGCCGCCCCGCACGTCTTTATGGCTGTGACGCCTACGCGAGAGGCCAAAGATACGTTCGCTTTGCTGGGTGAGTTTCTTGCCAGCTAGGCGCGAAACTCCTCTCCGACCAGTTCCTCGCTGATCGCCCAGAGCCGGTCCGCGCTGGCCTTGTCCAGCGCATAGCTGCGCACGCCACTGTTCGAAGATTCGTTGTCGACCTTGGCCATACCGCAATCTTCGCAATAGACGCCGCCCTTGCCTTCCAACTCATCGGCGGTCGCTGCCCAGACGGACGTTGCCGCCCCTTGAGGTATCGATTTCCACTCGAAGCTAGGGTCGGACGTGGTAACCCGCTGAACCAAGGCTTCGGCCTGTTCCTCCGATAGATGGCGGCCCAGATTGGTATCGATCCCGCCGGGATGCACAGCGTAGGCGTGAATGCCCTTGCTTGCGAAACGATCTTCTAGGCCAACGGAGAACAACACATTGGCGGTTTTCGACTGGCCGTAACTCAACCAGGGCTCGTATTCTGCGCTCTCGAAATTGGGGTCTTCGAGATTGGCGGGAGCGATGAAGTGCCCGCGGCTGGAGAGATTGACGATCCGTTTGTCTTCGCCCGCTTCGATCAACGGCATGAGGTGCTTGGTGAGGGTGAAATGCCCGAGGTGATTGGTGCCGAACTGCATTTCAAATCCGTCGGACGTCTGAGTCAACGGGCAGGCCATCACCCCCGCATTGTTGATCAGCAGGTCGATCTTCGCGAACCGCTCATTGGCTTCCTTGCCACAAGCGCGCACGCTGTCGAGCGCCGAAAGGTCGCAGATGATTGTGTCGACCTGGGCATCGGGTTGCTCGTTCTTGATCGTTGCCACAGCGGCGTCCAACTTGCTCTGGTCACGACCCGCAAGCACCACATGCGCGCGCTTGGCAGCCATTGCTCGTCCGGTTTCCATCCCGAGGCCCGAATTGCCGCCGGTCACAAACACCGTCTTTCCGGTCAGATCCTTGCCCGCAAGCACTTCGTCGGTGGTGGAAGCCCAGCCAAATTCGCTCATCCATCTTCCCCTAAGGTTTCGTCTTGGTTTGGCAGTAGCTTGAGACTGCGGTTTGTTCTAGAACATCCTTCAGGGGAGAACCTCATGAGACACACTTTGCTGCTTGCGCTGGCTGCGCTTTTCGCACTTGTCGTTCCCGCTCACGCACAGGAAGAGCCGCCGCGTTGGTCGATTGCGATCCACGGCGGCGCCGGCACTCTCGACCCCGAGAGGATGACGCCGGAGCGCCGCGCCGCCTACGAAGCCGCCTTGCAAAACGCCCTTGATGCCGGAGCGGCCGTGCTGGCGGAAGGTGGTTCTGCGATGGATGCGGTCAAGGCGGCGATCATTCCGCTTGAGGATGAGCCGCTGTTCAATGCCGGTCGGGGGGCGGTGTTCACCTGGAACGGAGACAACGAACTCGACGCTTCGATCATGGATGGACGTGACCGCAGCGCTGGCGCAGTGGCCGGGGTCAAGAGCATCAAGAATCCGATCCTGCTGGCGGACAAGGTGCGCACCGACAGTCGCCACGTCTTCCTGAGCGGCACGGGAGCGGAAGAATTTGCCGGAGAGCAAGGGATCGAGACCGCGCCGCCGGAATGGTTTGCGACCGAACCGCGGCGGGAATCGCTGGAGCGCATGAAGGCAAGCCAGCTGTCGGCGATCGATGTGGATCTCAAGTTCGGCACGGTCGGTGCGGTTGCGCTCGACCAGGAAGGCAACCTCGCAGCCGGCACATCCACCGGAGGAATGACCGGCAAGCGCTGGGGGAGGATCGGCGATTCACCCCTGATCGGTGCGGGCACCTACGCCGACAATCGCGCCTGCGCCGTTTCGGCGACCGGCTGGGGCGAGTACTTCATCCGCGTTGGAGTCGCGCAGGAGATCTGCACGCGCATGCGGCTGCTGCGCGCGACCAACTACCTCAGTCTCGGAACCGCACCGGTGTCTCCTGAAGAGCAAGTGGCGACCGCACAGCTCGCGGCCGACGCAGTGATGGCAGAAGTAAAGGAACTGGGCGGCGATGGCGGGATCATTCTTGTCACACCCGAAGGCCACGCACTCTACAGCTTCAACACCAGCGGGATGTATCGCGGCCGCGCCAATAGCGCCGGTTTGAGCGAAGTGGCGATCTTCGGCGGCGAGTAGCGTACCCCTCAGAGACCGCCCAGTTCGCAGCCGCGCGCTTCGAGCAATGGGCGCATTTCGCGATAGGCCGCAGGAGTCAGATGCAGCGGGATATAGGGGTGAAGGTGGTGGACGATGTGAAACTGCATTCCCATCGATCCGATATTGCCGACTGTCGAGCGCCAGCTGCGGGTGTTGCGATATCGCCCGGTCTCGGTCCCCGGATGGTGCGGCGCCCATGACAGGAAGAACAGGATGTATGTGATGGCGATCTGATACGGCAGCCACCACAGGAGGAACGCCTCCAGCGCGTAGCCATTCCAGGCCAGCAGCCCCAGGACCGCAATGAAGGCCAGCTGATAGATAAGCGACAGGATGATCAGGTCGATGCGGCCGTTGCGATAGAGGCTTGCGGCGTAATCCCGATTGCGCTTGGCATTCGGTTGGCGCTGCCTGATCGTCTCCCGGATCGCCGCGATCGGGCCGGATGCCTTGGTGGTGATATCGACATCGAATTCGGGATCATTGGTGTGGCGATGATGATCGAGATGCGTAACCCGCAGCACCTGGAAAGGGTAGATCAGCATCCAGCTTGTCGCGTGGCCGACCAGTTCGTTCAGCCATCTCAGTTTGGTGCCGGGCCGAGCGATAATGTCATGCTGGGCTTCATGGGTCGGCAGATAGACCATGGCCATGTTCACGGTCGCGATCGGAAACGCCGCCCAAAGCGGCAGGACATCGAACATGACAAGCGGCCACAAGCTGAGCCAAACGGCCATATTGCCAAACGCCCAGACCACTGCGATCCAGGGCACCCGCCCGGAATATTTGCGCGCGATCCTGAGTTCGAGCTTGCGCAGCTCTGCGTCGGACAGCTGCGACAAATCAGCGGGCAGGATGCTTGGATGTGCGGTCATATCCAGCGTCCTCCGATTTGTGCGATCAGGCCCCAGATTCCGCCCACCATAAGCGCAAAGGTCAGCGTCGAGAGGCCGAATGGCGGCTCCAGCGTCAGGGCCTTCATGCCCTGATCGATAAGCGGCACCAGGAATGCGAAAGCGAACAGCAGCGGCAGCACACCGGCAATCAGTTTGATGGTCTTTTCCATGTCAGGCGGCTTCCTCTTCGGCCCGTTCGGCAGGCAGATGGGCAATTCTATCGATCAGCTCGGCACGAAATGTGTCGTTCGCATCGGCGGCCAGCACCAGATAAAATCCGCGCCGCTGCCGCCTCAGCATCTCATCGGCTTCGATCACTTCCTCGATCCAGTCGCGCAGCGGACCGCGATAGGCGATGAACATCTGCTGCCCGAGCTCCTCGGCGGGGACATTGCCGCGCAGCAGGCCGCGACGTTGTGCCGCTCTGCAGGCGTGGACCGCCATCTCGACACTGCGACCCGCGGCGCGGGATCCAATGTCATCGCGCGCGGGGTTTGCCGCGTAGCTCGTCCCCATCCGGTCCAGCATCGATAACTGTGCGCGCTGAAAGGCGCGGTCGTCACGGAGCGTCTCATAGGCTTCGTCGATCACGGCGTCGGCCATGTCGAGCGGCGTCGCGCGGCGGTCGAATTCGAGCCGGTCCCACACCGCTTCGACGCTGCGCTCGATCGTTTGCGAGATGATCGCGTTCTTGTCGCCGACGAGATTGTAGAGAGTCGGGACAGTCAGCCCTGCGGCCTCGGCAAGCCCGCGGGTGGTCAACCCGTCGAGCCCATCGCGCGCAATGATCGCACGAGCAGCGTCAAAAATGCGCCGCTTGCGCTCTTCGACCGCTTGCTGGCGTTTGTTCGACATCCAACCTCCCTTAAGGTGCAGAGCATAAGGCGATCGGAGATTTGATCAATGATAAAATTTTATCACCGATAAAAGTTCGATGGTCAGAACGGAAGTCCGTCATCAACTTCGGCGAAATCGGCTATGATATCTCCGATCTTTGCCAGCGTCGCTTCGGACGCAGGGTCGATGGCGTCATGCGTGTCGCGCGCCCGGAAATAGGTGGCGAATGTGATCGGCGGGCGGGCTGGCGGCTCGACGAAGCCGATATCGACATACAAGCTGCCCATGCCGGGCCAGATCGAAGTGCCGGTCTTGTCGCCCGCAACCCAATCTTCGGGAAGGCCCGCGCGAACCCTTCTGGCGCCGGTTTCAGTCTCGACCATCCATCGTTTCAAAGTCGCGCGCCGAGCCTCCGGCAAAACCTCTCCGAACGCGAGTTTGGCGACCGTTCGCGCCATCGCAGCGGGCGTGGTCGTGTCGCGGATTTCGGTCTGCGGAACATTGTTGAGACTTGGCTCGGTGCGATCGAGCCGACTCGTCGTATCGCCGATCTCGCGCCAGAATGCGGTCAGCGCGGCCGGGCCACCAAGCTCGCGCAGGAGAAGATTGGCAGCAGCATTATCCGAATATTTCTGCGTCGCTTCGGCGAGTTCGCTCAAAGTCGCTCCTTCACCAAGCCGACGGGTGGTGAAGGGGGAGACGAACAACAGGTCGTCTTCGCTCCAGGACAGCCGCTTGTCGGCATCGAGCGATCCCGTGGCGTCTCGCGCAAGCACCATGGCTGCAAGCGACAGCTTGAACGAAGAGCAATGACCGAAGCGTCGATTCCCGTTGATCGATAGCGAGGCGCCGGATCCGGTGTCATGGATCTCCGCCCCGAGCGTGCCACCTCCGGCCGCTTCGATGATCCGCAACCGCGCATCGAGCCGGCCTAGGACGGTGCGATCGACCGGGACGCAGGCGCTCGCTCCCAATGCAAGCGTTCCGCCGAGAAAGGTCCGCCGCTTCATGGTCACAGATGCTTCTCCATGCACAGGCTGAATTCGTCCGAGATATAGTCGCCGAACGGTTCGCATTCCGCAAACCCGTGCTTTTCATAGAGCCGTCGCGCCGGAGTGAACGGTTCTGGGCGACCGGTTTCCAGGCCCAACCACGAATAGCCCCGCCGCCCAGCCTCTTCGATCAGGTGAAGCAGCAGCGCCTCACCCGCGCCCTTGCCGCGATACTCAGGTGCGGTCCGCATCGACTTTAGCTCGCCGCGCCGATCACCCAGTGCTTTCAAGGCGCCAATTGCGACCAGATCGTCTCCGTCCCACACCGCAAAGAACGAAACGTCTCGCTCGCGCAGGCGCTCGGGCGGCATGGCATGGACCTTTTCGGGCGGCGACCATTGGTGCATTTCATCGAGGTGGAGCCGAAGCAGGTCGAGCACACTGTCGCTGGTCAGATCGTCCGGAATGATCCGGAACTGCGTCACGAATGCTTGTCCGCTTTGCGTTTGCCGAAGCGCATATCGGTTTCGAGCTTGGCCCGCAGTTGAGCGTAGAATGCCTCCAGGAATGCGCGTTCGTCTCCGGCGCCGGGATCCCAGCCGATCTTGCGACAGATCGTCTCGTGTACAGCCGAGATGGCCTCTTCCTGGTCCTCGCGCAGCACCCGCTCGAGCGTCTGCAGCTCGCGTTCGCCATAGATCGAAAGCTCGGCCTCGCCGAAATCATATTTCACGCCGGTCAGCTCGCTGGTCCCCCGCGCCGCTCCTTGGGTGGACAGCGCATCGGCTAGCTTTGTGCGCGGCGCTTCCACCATCCAGGTACCGGCAATGATATCGCCGGCTCGCAGCGCATCCTTGTTGAGCAGTGGTATGGCAAGGATCACCAGCAGCCAGGCCAGACCGGCATAGCCGTAATTCCCCCAATCGCCGCTGGGCGCGACGAGCAGGAAGACCAGCGGCATGAACAATTCGATATCGCGCAGCAGGTTGCGCGCGATCACGGCTTCCGGCGTCAGCTTTCCGCCGTCGCGCGCCGCGACCCGGATGCCGACCGCGCGCTTGCCGAATGTCGCCCCGCGCGGGCCAAGCTCCATCGCCATGAAATAGCCGTAACGTGCGAGAAATATCACCAGCACGAAGACGATGAAGAGGAACTCGCCGGCTCCCGAAATTGAGTCGTCGGCGGATTCGATGATCTCATCCAACAGTCCGCCAGCGATCCAGGCGATCAGCACGAAGAACAGCGACAGGCCTACATAGAGGATCACGAAATCGAGGATCAGCGCCCCGATCCGCGCGCCGCGCGATGCCACCGTGATCGGAACGGCGATCCCTTCGGGCGTGATCAAAACGCGCTCGCGCTTGTTGCCTGCACCCATGGCGGGGACGGGCGAGTCCGAGACCGAGGCGGCCGCAGTGTTCACCCGTTATCTCCCACATGCTTGGGACGATAGAGGAAGAAGTAGGCGAGCCAGAATACCAGCATCGCTCCGCCAATCGTCATTCGGCCGTCCACTCCGCCAACCAGCTGGCGCGGGAACGCTTCCAGCAGGGCTGCAACCACCATCATCAACACCACGCCGACCATCACCATCGCACCGCGCCGGCCGCTGATCGCGGCGGCTTCGAGCACCGATCGGTTGCCGGGGAAGGCCATCGATCGGCCGATATGCATGCCGGCCGCGCCAGCCAACAGGATCGCGAACAGTTCGGTGGTGCCGTGGACGCTCAACCACGCGGCGAATTCCCAGCCCAGGTCTTGTCCAGCAAACAGCCAGAACATCGCACCTAGCACGGCAAGATTGTAGACCAGCAGCAGCAGCGACGGGATACCAAAGGCGAAGCCCAGTGCGAAAGCGAGGATGGCGACCCCGGCATTGTTGCTGAACAGCGAGGCGGCGAAGCTCGACAAGCCTTGAGCGGATTCCTCGACCGCGAGCGTTTCAAGCAATTGTTCGCGAGTGGCGCCGGGAACGCGGGAGTCGGTGAACTGGCTGGGAACGAGGCGATAATACCAGTCGCGGTCCTGTTCGACGAGGATCCAGCCGACGATCGTTCCCGCTACCATCACGAACAGGCCGACGCAGATATCGAGCCAGATCTCGCGCACGGCTCGGCTCCAACCGCCCATCAGGAATTCGCGCAGCCACCCGAACAACCCCTTGCGTGGGCCATAGACCTGGAACCATGCGCGCTGGACCAGACTTTCCAGATACCGCAGGGTCGCCGCGTCCAAAGAGGTTTCGCGCGCGACCGAAAGGCTGGAGGCGGCGGTCCGGTACAAGGTCGGCAGAGCCAGCAACTCATCATCGGAGATGCGCCGCAAGCCGCCGCGCTCCATCCGTTTGATTATGTCTTCGAGTTTGCGCCAATCGCCCTCGCGCTCAAGCCGGAACCTGTCCGAACGCAAGGCGGCGCTCTCGATATCCGCAGGCGCCGCAATCTCTCCGCGCCCGAACCAGCCAGAAAGGGTCGGTGCCTTCATTATCCGATCGCCTCGCTGTTCTTGATCATGAAATAGCGGTCGATCAGGCGGTATCCGATCTTGTCCCACGGCGCTTCGATTACATCGACGCCCATTCGGCGCAGGCGCTGGAGGACGATGCTGCGCTGGTGTGCAAGCGTATCGGCGGTGACATTGCGAGCGAGCGTAGCGATATCGCCTGGCTCCTCGGCAATCAGCGTTTCAAGCTCGGTGTCGGCGATCGTCACGAACAGCACCAGGTGCTTCTTGACCAGCCTCGCGATGCTTTCCACCATCAGTTCAGCGGCGGTGGGATCGGTGAAATCGGAAAACAGCACGATCAGCGAGCGGCGCTGCAGTTTTGCGGTCAAGGTGGCGAGCGCCAGCGTGAAGTTCGGCTCATTGGCCGAGTAGTCCAGCCCGGCCGCGGCGCTCTGCAAGCGGTGGAATGCACGTGCATCGCTGACGAACGGGGTCATCACTTGCGGGCGCTGGCCGAACCCGAACAAGGCGACCTTGTCACCCCCTTTGAGCGCGACATATCCGCAGGTGAGGGCGGCGGAAACGGCGCGGTCGATGCGTGGCATCCCGTCCACCGGCTCACACATCGCCTGTCCGCAGTCGAACGCAAACACGATCTGGTTGTTGCGCTCGCTTTCATTCTCGCGGGCGTAAAGGTGATTGTGCCGAGCGCTGGCCTTCCAGTCGATCCGGCGTCGATCCATCCCGGATTCGTATTCGGAGAGCGCTTCGAACTGTGTACCCTCGCCGCGGATCCTGCGCGCGATCAGCCCCGACTGCGCGTCGCGCAGGAAAGTCTGCAACTCGCGGCTGCGAACCGGCGAGAGGTCGGGCCATATGCGGATCTCGTCGGTGAGCGTGCCTGAAACCTGGCGCGATCCGAGGCCCAGCGGCCCGGTCCAGCGCAGCCATGCGCGCGTCACTCGGGCAGTGCCCCGGCGGATCGGATGAGCGTCGTGGCTGCCGCGCAAGTGGTCCTGAAATTCCACCGGGCTCAGGTCGAAGCGGGCGACGCCCTGGTCTCCAAGCCTTGGGTCGAACTCTAGCGCGCCCTCCACCCGTGAGACCGATCGCGAAGCGAGCACTGCCTGCATCGCCAGTTCGGTCGCCTGGCCCACTTCGGCATCGGCCGGGACGAATATCCGCCAATCGGAACGTTTGCCTGCGAGAAAGCCGTCGAGCGCGACCAAGGCGATGAGCGTCGCCGCCGCGATCGGCGCGATCACCCACAGACCCGGCACCACCGCCGCGATCACGACCGCGATCGGCGCGAATCCGGCGGCAAGCCAGGCGCTGCGCTCGGTCGGCACGATCGGCAAGGTCCAGGGGATATCGCGCAGTTTCATGCCGTCAGCGCGGCGCCTCCGTGCTTTCGATCAGTTCGGCCACCAAGGCCTCGATGTCGCGTCCTTCGATTTCCGCTGCCGGGCTGAGCGTAAGGCGATGCCGCAGGACCGGGATCGCCAGCGCTTTCACATCGTCCGGAATGGCGTAGGCGCGGCCATGCAGTGCCGCGCGCGCGCGTGCGGCATTGGAGAGCATAACAGCAGCGCGAGGGCTGGCGCCGACGGCCAGTTCGGCATGTTCACGGGTAGCGCGCACGAGCCGCACGACATATTGCGTGATCTCCTCGGCCACCGTGACCTGATCGAGCGCCGCGCTGGCATCGGTCAGTTTGGCGATATCGGTAACGGCGGAAACACCCAGATCGACCGGCCGGGTCGGGCCCTGACGCTTTCCGTAATCGGTGACGATCTTCAGCTCTTCTGCTTCGTCCGGATAGGGCACCAGCAGCTTGAACAGGAACCGGTCGAGCTGCGCTTCGGGCAACGGATAGACGCCTTGGTTCTCGATCGGGTTCTGGGTCGCAACCACCATGAAGCGGGCAGGCAATTCGTGCGTCTCGCCATCCAGCGTAACCCGTCTTTCCTGCATCGCTTCGAGCAATGCGGCTTGCGTCTTGGGCGGAGTGCGGTTGATCTCGTCCGCCAACAGCAATTCGCAAAAGATCGGCCCGCGCGTCAGCGTGAACTGGCTGGTCTGGAAGTTGAACAGGTTCGATCCGAGGATATCACCCGGCAACAGGTCCGGCGTGAACTGGATGCGGCCAAAATCGAGCCCGAGCGCGGTCGCAAAACTGTTCGCCAGGAACGTTTTGGCGGTTCCCGGAGGGCCTTCCAGCAGCACGTGGCCTTCGCTGATCATCGCCACCAGCAATTGTTCGACCATCTCATCCTGACCGACGATCGCCTTGGCGACTTCCGCCCGGATGGCGTCGGCCAAAGCCCGTACTTCTTCGAGGGTCATGCTCATTTGCTCAACTTCCCTTCAAGCTCCTTGAGCGCCTGCGCGGCGCGCAAAATTTCCGATCGAGATGAGGCGGCGCGTAGCCTTGCCGCGCGCCGCGAATAGGGTTCTTCATCCGGCAGCCGCGTCGCCAGAGCGGCATCGAGCGTTTCCGGATCGTGCTTGGCGAGCCCCATTGCATCGGCGAGGCGCCGCGCCGACAGGTCGGCATAGGGTTCTGCCAGGAGCCGAAGACGCCCGGCGCGCAGGATAAGCCCGGCGCCGTTGGCTACCAGTCGCGACTTGCCAAAGGCGATTGCCGGGCCACTGGCGACCGACGGTCCAAAACGCTGAAAGGCTCGCCAGCCGACGATGATCATCGCCATGATCAGGCACAAGGTGGCGGCCAGGAACGGCGGCCGAAACGCCAGGGTGAGCAGATTGATCGAACCGCCGAAGCCATTGAGCGTCAGGTCGAAAGTGACCGGATATTCCCGTCCGTATCCGGCCTGATCGATCACCTTGAGCGCGACTGCGGCGCGCTCGGCATCGGACATCCCGTAATTGTTCATAAGGTCCGGCTCGATCACGAAAGTCACAGGTTCGGTGTCGATGGAGTCTCCGAACGTATCGACATTCTGGAACGTGACCGCCAGCCGCCGGGCCGAGCCGTCGATCAGCAAAGCCTGGTGGTTGGTCTTCGGCTGCGCGCCCAGCACGAATTGTTCCGGCAGTTCGCCCTGGCTCTGCAGTCCGGCCCAGGTTGCATCACTGGAGGTTGCGACCTCGGCCGAGATCGTGAACGGCTCTTCGAGTTCTTCGAGCCATTCGGGCACCCACGCGTCACCCAGCTGGACCCATCCGTCCTTGACCTTGTCGGCGATCTCGTCCGGGACATTTGGCGGGAATCCCCGCGTAAGCCATTTCGGGACGATCACCATCGTCGGCCCGATATAGGCGCGATCGCGCAGCAGTTTCGAGATTTCCTCCGGATCGGCATAGACCGGCGGGGTCAGGATCAGCAGGTCGTTGGTGTCCAACCCGCTTTGCTCGCGCGAGCGCCTGACGTCGTATCCTTCGCTTTCGAGGATCCGGACTAGAGCCGAATAGCCATTGAGACCGTTTGAGGCGGCATGCGCTGCGCCGTCATTCTCGTTGCGACCGGTATCCCCGGCGCTGATGAAGTAGAGCATGGCGACAAAGGCGATGAAGCCGATCACCACCATCCCAAGTACCGCTCCCTTGCCGAACGGCGAGGCGGCGCGCTGATGGGTTCCCGCCATGTTCAAGCCTTGGCTCCGATCGCACGGGATTTCTCGAATTTCGTCAGTGCGAATTCGGCGTAGGCGGTGCGTGCCGCTTCCCAATCGCCTTGATCTAGCGAGCGCAGCGCGAACAGGCTGCGTTCTACTCGTTCGGCAATCGTGCTGAAAGCCGAGCGGGCTGCATCGGACAAGGCAGGCAGCGCGGCCAATTCACGTGCCGTGCTCGATGGCTCGACCCAGTCGGGGCGCGCTGTCGCAATCTGGCCGACGCTGCGTTTGAGCAGCAGATGCGTTGCTTCGTCGAAGCGCCCTTCGGCAGCAAGCCGGTCAGCATCTTCGAGCAGTGCAATGCTTTCGGCGCGAACGGGTTGCCATCCTTCGTCCTCGACCTTCTCGTCATCTTTGGTCGTACGCCCGAGCAAACGTGGGCCGACCAGCCGGTAGATCAGATACAACACGAACAGAACGAGCAGCCCGAGCAAGACCCATTTTAGGATCGGCCAGAACGCTCCCAGAGCTCGACCTATCGGTGCAAACAGGTCCGCCAGCATCACAAAGAAGTCGGCCATCAGCTGTTCGAACCAGTTGGGTTCGCGCGGCGGCTCTTCAGGAACGACTATCTGCTCGAACTGGATGTCCGGATCGGCACGCAATTCGTCCCATCCCTCTGGCGCGGAGGCGGTAGCGGAGGCATTGAATTGTGCCGTGGAGGATTGCATCACGGTGGTCATGCAATGCGGGTGGTGGCACGGGTCTGTCCACGGTGCAACAGTCCTTTGCCCGCAAACTGGTGAGAGTTGCGATCACCCGCGCTCGCGCGCTTGTTCATAGCTCCCGAGAACCCGCAATTCCTTGGAATGAAACGCGCATTCCTCCAGCGCCCGGTCAACCGCCGGGTCTCCCGGCATGCCGATAATGTCGGCGTAGAACATTGTCGCCGCAAAGCTCGTTCCCTGCTGGTAGCTTTCGAGCTTGGTCATGTTGACGCCATTGGTCGCAAAACAACCCAGCACCTTGTACAGCGCGGCGGGAATATTCTTCACTTCGAAGACGAACGTCGTAATCGCCTGTTTGCCAGCAAGAGCATCATGATCGAGCTGGGCTGCCGAAAGGATCACGAAGCGAGTCATGTTGTCTTCGCTGTCTTCGACATGCGTTTCCGCAATTTCGAGGCCGTAAAGCTCGGCGGCGATTGCCGGCGCGATCGCTGCCAGCTTGGGATCCCCTCGTTCGGCGACGAACGCCGCTGCGCCGGCAGTATCGGCGTGGCTCAGCGGCACGATGCCGCGCTCGCGCAAGAACAGGCGCGACTGGCCAAGCGCCTGCGGGTGACTGTAGGCGGCTTCGTATGGCCCGGGACCGACGCCCATCAGCGCATGATGGATCGGCATGAAATATTCGCCTACGATCGACAACCCGCTTTCGGGCAGCAGGAAGTGGATGTCTGCAACCCGTCCGTGTTGCGAATTCTCGATCGGAATGATTGCCTGGCCTGCACGACCATCCTTAACGGCATCGAGCGCGTCTTCGAAACTGAAGCAGGGCAGCGGCAGGGCGTCGGGCCGCGCTTCGGTCGCCGCCCGGTGCGAATTGGCGCCGGGAGATCCCTGGAACGCAATCGCTCTGGCAGGAACAGCCGCAGCTGCTTCACGCAACTGGTCGACAATCTCGAGCGCTGGACCGGGAAAACTTCGCATGATCGCGCTTCTGCTATCGCCGCAACCAACGGGCGGCAAGCCCTGTTGCGTGGATTGCATCGATTGATGATGCGATCGCCCTTGCACAGTGCAAGAGGCGGCATTAATGGGGCGCCGGGATGACTCAGGAAAACTCTTCGGAAACGACGCCGAATGCCGAGACGGGCGGTGGCGATCTGTTCAACACAGCAGCGGGCTGGGTGCTGTTTGCCGCAGGATTGGGCCTTGGCCTTTCGATCCTGTCGGGCAAGTACTTTCACGGCGACAGTCCGGACCGGCCCGAGCAGCTCGGATATGTTATCGAAGGCGCGGCGGAAGAGTCAGCGGGCCCGGTCGAAATGAGCATGACCGAAGCACTCAACATGATGTCGTCGGACGAATTGATCGCCAAGGGTGAGGCTGTCTACGCGAAGTGCTCGTCGTGCCACACGATCGATGCGGGCGGTGCCAATGGCGTTGGACCGAACCTGCACGGCATCATGGGCGCGTCCCTGGCTGGCAAGTCGGGCTTTGCCTACAGCACCGCGCTCCAGGAAAAAGGCGGTGTCTGGGATTGGGAAACCATGAGCGACTGGCTGAAGAGCCCGCGCGGCTTTGCCGATGGCACCAAGATGAGCTTTGCCGGTCTTTCCAAGATTGAAGATCGCGCCGCTGTCGCGCTCTACATGAACGCGCAAGGATCGAACCTCGAAGTGCCGGAATTTGTCGCCGCGGTAGCCGAAGGGGCCGATGGCGAGGCTGCGGAAGTCGAAGAAACCGGTTCTGACGCGGGCCAGGTGGCCGAAGCCGAAGCCGAGCAGAATACCGGCGAGGAAATCGCAGAAGCGGCTGGCGAAGAGTAAGAGCTCTCGTTCGGGCGCTATTCCCGCCCTTTGAAGCCCTGAGCCACGACGTACCATTCGGACGAACCCTTGCGGCTGGCCGGGGGTTTCGCGTGTTTCACACTGGTGAAGTGCTGTTTGAGCAGCGCCAGCAATTCGGTGTCGGTCCCACCCGCCAGCACCTTCGCTACGAACGCTCCGCCTTTCTCCAGTGTCTCGGTCGCAAACCATGCTCCGGCTTCGACCAGCGCCATGGTTCGCAAATGGTCGGTTTGTTTGTGCCCGACCGTGTTCGCCGCCATGTCTGAGAGCACAAGATCGGGCGCGCCGCCAAGCGACTCTTCGAGCGCGGCCGGCGCGGCGTCGTCCATGAAGTCCATTTCGAAGATCGTCACACCTTCGATCGGTTCGGTCGGCAACAGGTCGATCCCCACCACACCTGCCTTGGGCGCCCTGGCGCGTACCACCTGGCTCCATCCGCCCGGCGCGATTCCAAGATCGACCACGCGTTTGGCGCCCTTGATCAGGCCGAACCGGTCGTCGAGCTCGATCAGCTTGTAGGCTGCGCGGCTGCGATAGCCATCGGCCTTGGCCTGCTTGACGTAGGGATCGTTGAGCTGGCGTTCGAGCCACCGCACCTGCGAGGCGGTGCGTTTCTTGCCCGTCTTGACCCGGCGATCGGGATTGCGCCCGGAACGGCTCACGGCGACCCGCTCATTGGCCCGGCTTTTCGCTGCGCAATTGCTGCAGCGC
>CAZJZO010000061.1:0-20686 GCA_964550495.1 uncultured Porphyrobacter sp.
CGGTGGAAGTGCCGACCATTTGTGTCACTGCACCGGACGCTGCCTGCGAAGTGGCCGAAGCCGGCGGTGCATCGAAGCTGGTCTGAGCCAAGACGTCAGCGCTCGTTGCGTTCAAAACGGTCGCAACCAGCACCCCATCCGCCTCGATTTCAGTATCGAGACCGACCTGGGTAAAGGTTATCGCCTTGCCGCCTGCGCCGTCGATCCGGATCGTGTCGACGTTGCGTTCGAAATCGAGGATGGTGTCGGCATCTGCGGCGGTCTGGTCTGCGTGGAGCACGAACAGGTCCGACTGGGTGCCGCCGGTAAGCATATCCATGCCCGTGCCGCCATCGAGCGTGTCGGTGCTCCGTCCTCCGTCGAGCGTGTCATTGTCGGCGCCGCCATCCAGCGTGTCGGCTTGGTCCCCGCCGAGCAGCATGTCCATGCCGGTTCCGCCAGACAGCATGTCGTCGCCAAGCCCGCCTTCGATCAGATCGTCGCCGCCGTCGCCGCTCAGGTTGTCATTGCCGCGATCTCCGAAGATATCGTCGTCGTTGTCGCCGCCGCTGATCGTATCGACGCCGTCTCCGCCCTCGATCATGTCTTCGCCGGCTCCGCCCAGGACGTTGTCGTCTCCCGGACCGGCATCGACTGTGTCGTTGCCGCCCATTGCGGCGATGGTGTCATTGCCCCGGTCGCCCAGGATCAGGTCGTCCATCGCCCCGCCGGTGAGCGTGTCCGGCCCGCGCGTGCCTTGCAGGGTGAGGCCGCCGCCGTCGATCAGCGATGCCGCCTGCACATCGGCTTCGGCCGCGTTAAGAACAGTTGCCACCAGCACGCCGTCCGAGAGGATTTGAACGTCGGCTCCGGCCTGGACGAATGTGATCGTCCTGCCCATCGAACCATCGATCCGGATGGCGTCCAGACCGCGCTCGAAATCGGTGATCGTGTCTGCGTCCGCCGCGGTCTGGTCGGCGTGAAGGACAAACAGGTCGGCCTGGGTTCCGCCGGTCAGAGTGTCCATCCCGGTGCCGCCGTCGAGTTCGTCCTCGCGCGCGCCGCCATCGAGGATGTCATTGTCTGCGCCGCCAAACAGCATATCGCGCTGGGCACCGCCGATCAGCATATCGTTGCCGTCATTGCCGAAGATCGTGTCGTTCCCGAGCCCACCATCGAGCATGTCGTCGCCGTCGCCACCCATGATCGTGTCGTCGCCGCTGTCGCCGTTGATCTTGTCATCGTCGGCGCCGCCATCGAGCATGTCGGCACCGCTGCCGCCATTGATCATGTCCTCGCCGTCGCCGCCCGTGACATTGTCGCTGCCAGGACCGGCTTCGATCATGTCGTCGCCACTACCGCCGTCGATCGTGTCTTCGCCGCGCCCCCCGTCAATATCGTCATTGCCGCCATTGCCGTTGATCGTGTCGTCGCCGCGCAAGCCGTCGATGTCGTCGTCGCCGTCGTTGCCGTCGAGAGCGCCGTCGACGCCATTGGTGCCGGTTACGGTCTGAAGGCCGACGTTGAACAGCGCGAGGATCGGATCATGGTCCGAATTGGGATTGCCGATCGGGGTGTTGGTGTGAACCGCATCGATTTGCGCATTGTCGGCGAGATTGCCGGTCGCAAGGATATGGTCGAGCTGCTGGGCGTTGCCCTGGAACAGGACGCTGAAGCGATCGTCTTCGTCGAGCGCGAAGGTTAGGTTTTCCAACACGACCTCGCTGCCCGGATCAACTGCCGCTCCGTCGAAGTCGAGTTCACCGGTCAACACTTCCATCGGCTCTTCGAACTGGAATTCGTTGAAGTCTCCGGCCACTGCGATCTTCGCGTCCGGATTGGCCGCGAGTAACTCGTCGATCTGCGCATTCACGGCGGCTGCTTGTGCCGCACGGCTCAAGGCCCCGGCATTGGTCGGCGGCTGGATTGCGCTGAAGCTGCTGTCGGATCCGATTTTCGAGGTGAAGTGATTGCCGATCACCGTCACGGTCTCGCCGTTGAAGCGGAAGTTCGCTCCCAGCGGTGCGCGAGAATTGGCAAACGCCGCGTCCAGCGCGCCGGTGTCGTCGGTGATGGTGAACACAGAAGCGTTGTCGAGGTCGACGCGATCGTCGCGATAGAGGAACGCAACACGGATATTCCCGCCCGGCTGACCACCGGTTTCGCCATCGACGACGAATGGATTGTCGAGCACAGAATATTGGATGCCGGTCTGGTTGAAGATCTCCGTTGCCAATGCCTCCAGCGTCATCTGAGCCGAGACCGTGCCGTCATTGAACGCTCCACTGTCGTCCTGCACTTCCTGCAGCACGACGATATCGGGTGCACCGAGATTGATGCCGATATCGGTTGCGACCCCGGCGAACCTGCCGTCGGCCACATCGTCGTCGCCATCGGCCGGATTGATGTCGAGATTGAGGACGTTGTAGGTCGCAATCGAAAGTTGGTTGACTGCGCCTTGAACCAGCGCCGTCGTCTCGGCGATGTTGGTGCTGGCTTGCGCAACGGTCACGTCCGCAAGGGGACGAACCTGATAATTCTCGAACGCGTAATCGACGATACCGACCACATCGTTGAGCAACGTTCCTGGAGTGACATCCGGAATCGAGAAGGTCGAACCGTTGAGCGCGCCCACTTCGTCGATTTGGACCCGTTCGGGGTTGAAATCGGATCCCGCGCCGGTGTCGAACTCGCCAAGCCCGCCGTCGCCGCCATCGATGACCAGCAAGCCTTCATCCGAAACGTTGGTCCCTTCGAGATTGCCCATGCCGTCGCTGGCTACTGTCCAGAGCTCGCCGAAACCGTTGGTCGAATCGACGGCAACCGGGTTCTGGATGAGGACCAGCATGCCTTCCAGGCTTTCCCAGAAATCGGCACCGTCGGTGTCGGGATCGTAATTGGTGAAGTTGTCGTCTTCGATGATTTCCGTCGGCTGTCCGGTGCCGATCGGGCCGATCACTGTCGCCGGTGGAAGCGCGTTTCCGGTGCTGTCGACGGTAATGGCGGGATCGATCAGCTGCGTGATGGTGAGGTTGGCCGGATCGCCGCCGGGCCGGAATTCGTTGACGGTGCCCGTGATGGTCAGGCCGTCGCCGACTGCGACGGTCGGCGCCGATCCGGTGAACACGAAGATGCCGTCAGAAGTGAACCCGTCGCCGTCGCCATCCGGGTCTTGCAGGTAGAACCCGTTGGTCGCCAGGGCGGTGACGACGCCGGTGGTCGTAACTTCATTGCCGACAAACAGCGAAGTGTGCGTAGTGCCCTGAATTTCACCGATTTCGAGGTTGAGCGGGTCGTCGTTGAGGATCGTGCCTTGGCCCGTGCCGTCGCCAATCGTCGCGCCGCCGGTCGGATTGGAAAGCACCACGTCGAAGAACTCGTTGGGCTCGCCGATCGTGTCGGCGACCACTTCGATGGTGATGGTTTGGAGCGTTTCGCCATCGGCGAAGCTCACGGTGCCGGTGACCGATCCCGAAAGGTCGGTCTGATCGGCATCGGAAAAGGCGCTGCCGAACGAGACTGCATAGTCGGCGGACACCGCACCCGTATCCCCGCCTACGCGGAAGACGTTGAAGGTGATCTGCGATGTTCCGCTGTCGCCCTCGGTGACGCTCGCATCGTCGATGTAGAGCGCGCCGTTGGGGTTGGCAGGGGCGAAGTCCTGCCCGGTGTTGACCTGGCCGAAATTGTCGGTCTGCGAAGGTTGCCAGGTGAAGTCGTCTGCGACGTTGCCGGTGCCGCCCAGCTGCAGCGATGTCCCCGCAGGCACACCGCCTTCGGACACACCGATGTCTTCGCTGGTCTGGCCAGCAGCGGGCCCGTCGGTGGCCGTGAATGAGCCTTCGTAAGACAGGAACTGTACGACCTGACCGCCCGGATTGACCAGAGCGATGGCGTCGGGACCATTCTGGATACCGCTGATCGGGAAGGCGAGGGTGCCGAAACCGTCATCCTGATCCGGGATGATGCCGGTCAAATTCTCGGTGTCGTAAACGACCCCTCCATTGCCGTTATAGAGCACCAGCTGCCAGCCGCTGAGATCGGTTCCGGCGGGGCCGGCAATCTCGATGCCTTCGCCGATGTCGCTGCCGGAATTGTCATAGTGGATTTCATTGATGAAGACTTCGGCCGGACCTTGCGGCGGGAAGTCGTCGTTGAGGATCGTGCCGGTCGCCTGGAAGTCGATCGCATCGAGCGTCGCGCCGCCCTGCGGATTGGTAAGCACTACGGCAAAGCGTTCGTCGCCTTCGATGTCGGTGTCGCCGTTGATCGAATAGGTGATGGTCTTGCTGGTCTCGCCATCGGCAAAGTTGAGCGTGCCCGATTGCGGCGTGAAGTCGTCGCCGAATGTCGCATTGTTTGTGAGGAACGAACCGGTGTTGAAATCGACCGAGACGGCACCATCGGATCCGCCCGAACGCGTAACGGTAAAGACGAGGTCGGTCGTCCCGCTGTCCCCTTCGAGCACGCTGGCATCTTCGACACTGAACACGCCCGGCTGCGGTGCGGGAGGCGTGCCGCCGCTATTGTTGACGATGATGTTGTCGATCGCGAGATCCTCATCGCCCGAATCCAGATGAAACCGAATTTCGAGGTCGAGTGTCGATCCTGTTCCGGCGATCGCCGCGGTGAAGGTCTGGAAAACCGAGGTGATTTCGGTGCCATCGCCAACACCATCAAGATCGGTATCGACCAGAGGCGCTCCATTGGAGCCCGAGCCTGTGCCAATGCCGTCATTGGCAATGCCAAAGATCTGGAACTGCGGTCCGCCGTCGATCGATGCGAAGATCTGGAAGAAGTCGGTTGAATCCCAGTCTTCGGCGCCGTCGCTGCTGTCGTCCTCGGCGATGTCGATCGATAGCTGCAGGTTGTCGAGACCGGTTATGTCGAGCCCGGTGAAGAACAGGGATTGTTCGTCATCGGTCGAGAGACCGGGCACGGAATCGGTATCTTGCGCTGCGAAGAAGAAGCTGCCGCCTTGGCCAGTGACCGAGTAGGTTGATGCAATGTCGGAACCGTCGGTCCGGGCAAAGAAATCGCCGAACCCGTCATTCCCTTCGCCACTCGAGAATGTGTAGCGGGTGCCCGAGCCATCTGTCTCAAATCCCTCGTCGAGCACTGTAACGATCGGAGCGGACAGCGTTTGCCCGTTATTGGCAAGGCCCGGCGTTTCAGCGGCCGGAGCAACCCAGGTGAAATCGCCTGCAATCGAACCGGTCCCGGTGAGCTGCAACGACTCGCCGACCTGGGTGGTCGAGCCAGATTCCGCCACCCCGATATCGGTGCTGGTCATTCCGTTTGCAGGCCCAGCGGTCGCGGTGAAGGAGCCTTCATAGGACAGGAACTGAACGACATTGCCGCCCGCGTCCACCAGAGCCACACCGTCTGGAGCGCCATTCTGAATGCCGGATACGCCGAAATCGGCGATAGTCAGAGCGGTCAGTTGCCCTGTGCCGCTCAGGGTAGCGGTGCCGTAAACCGTGCCGTTCGAGCCGTTGTAGAGAACGACCGTCCATCCGGTCAGATCGGTGCCATCGGTGTTTGCAATCTCAACGAACTCGCCGACGTCGCCGCTGACGTTGTCGTAGTGGATCTCGTTGATGAAAACGGTCGAACTGGTGCCGGCTACCATGGAATGCTCCCCTAAACTGGATCGGAATAGGCAAGCGCATCATTTGGCTCACCGAATCGAACACTACGACGCTAGTAAGTATCGGGAACTCTGGGGTGACAGTTTTGTTAAAGTAATCATCAAGTTGCGCGTTTCTGCGCATAAGCTGTGGAGAAGTCAGCCAAGCACCCAATTCAAGACTTCAGGTAGTCGTGCAGCCCAGGCGTTTTCCTCGTGCTCGGCGCCCTCATAGGCTCGGCTTTCCCAGTCGCGGCCACGCCGCCAATTGGTACCATCCATGTGCCGGTCGATTGCAGCTTGATAAGGGGGATAATAGGCATCGAGCGTCGCAGTGCCGTGGTCGAACCACAATTTGCGTCCCCCAGGCTCGCCCAGCCTCTCCTCCAACATTCCGCGCCATATCCCGATCAACTCGGGGTCGATGCTATCGACATTCTGCGGTGCGATGGCTGGCCAATGAGTGCTCACGCAGCCTGCCCGCCCGAACACATCAGGGTATTCGAGAAATGCGTAGAGGCTGATCAATCCACCCATGCTCGATCCGATTATGGCGGTGTTGTCCGGCTCGGGCCGGGTGCGCAAAGCGCTATCGAGCCACGGTTTGAGCGAGCTCGCTATCCACTCCAGATATCGATCCGAAACCACCGGGCCCTGCGCATATTCGTCCATCGCTTCACGCAGGCCTGCGCTGGCCTGCTGATAAGCGGGGAGGGGGAGGTATTGCCGGTAGCGATCCATTCCCGGTGACCAGATTCCGACCACAATCCAAGGGTCTTCGCCTGCGTCCTGCGCATGTCTGGTCATCGCGCGATCGGCGGCCCAGACCTTGTTGAAGTTCGAAAGCGCGGGATCGAACAGGTTCTGCGCGTCGTGCATGTAAAGCACGCGATAGCGCTTCGTATCTTGTCCATAGCCGCGCGGCAGCCACATCGTCAGCCGCTGAGCCGGAAGGCCTGCCGCAGCAATGTCACGGAATTCAAGGAAACGCGCGCCACTCTCAGCCGCGAAGAGAGTGGAAGGTTGCGCCAGCAACGCACTGCCGCCGATGCCGCGCAGGATCGCGTCGCGCCGATTGAGCCGCATTCTCATGCTGCAACCGCCGCGCCGGGAGCCGCGCAATGCTTGGCGATGTAGTCTTCATGGCTCGGGAGTCGCCCAACCGCTTGCTCGATCAAACGGCGAAGATTGCCGAGAAATTCGGACAGCTGAGCGTCGCTCAGTGCGTCGACCATCGGGTCGTAGCTTGCTGGCATGATGCCCTGTCCCAGCATGACCTGCACCCAGCTCGCCTCGCGAAACAGATCGTCCACGTCGCGACCAAGACGCCCGGAGGACGCGAACAGTTCGAGCTTGTGGGTCAGACTGTCGGGGACATCCATGTGCTTGCAGTAACGCCAGAACTCCGAGTCTTCACGCTCGGTCTGGTGATAGTGCAGGATCAGGAAATCGCGGATCTGCTCGAACTCCGCAGCGCAGCGCCGGTTGTATTCGAGACGCTCGTTCGAAGCATCGCCGCCACGCGGGAACAGCTGAATCAGGCGGCTGACATGGGCCTGTATCAGGTGAATCGATGTCGATTCCAACGGTTCGAGAAACCCACCGGACAATCCGATGGCGACACAATTGTGCGACCAGAACTGCTCACGCCGACCAGTCGTGAAGCGGATGGGACGGGGATCGGCCAATGCCTTGGTAGGCAAGTTGGCCATCAGGGTCTCGCCCGCTTCCTCGTCGGAGATAAATCCGCTCGAATAGACATGACCGTTTCCGGTTCGGTGCTGCAGCGGGATCCGCCATTGCCATCCGGCCGAGTGAGCCGTGGCGCGGGTATAGGGAACCAGCCGTTCCAGCCGCTCGCTTGGTACGGCCTGCGCACGGTCGCAGGGCAACCATTTCGACCAATCCCGATATCCCACGCCGAGTTCTTGCCCCAACAGCAGCGCTCGAAAGCCGGTGCAGTCGATGAAGAAGTCGCCAGCGATTGGTTGACCGTTCTCGAGTGTGATCGAGACGATATCTCCGCTTTCCGCGTCGCGCTGAACTGATTTCACAATCCCTTCGGTGCGGGTAACACCGCGTGCTTCCGAATAGGCTCGCAGATATTGTGCGTAGAGGCTCGCATCGAAATGATAGGCGTAGGCAAGGCCGGTCATCGCCGTGTTGCCGACCTTGTCGAGATGCGCAAACTTTGCCTCGTTGGCCGCCTGCTGGTGCAAAGAGTAGTGCCACAGATCCGGCGCGTCAGGATGCTTGGCAGCATGACGGCGCCAGTATTGGTGGAACGGCACGCTATTCAGGTTTAGCCCGGTGTCACCAAAGGTGTGCAGGTACCTGTCTCCCTTGCGCCCCCAATTGTGAAACTCGATCCCGAGTTTGAATGTTCCATAGGTCGAGCGCAGAAAATCCGCTTCGTCGAGCCCGAGAATGCCATTGAGGCGAATGATCTGCGGGATCGTGGCTTCGCCAACCCCCACGGTGCCGATTGCCTCGGACTCGACCAATTCGATTGCAAGGTTGCTCCCGAGCAGTTTCGCGAAGGCAGCGGCGGTAACCCACCCGGCAGTCCCACCGCCGACGATTACCAGCTTCCTGACGCTCTGATCTTTCATGCTTTCCCTCTGCCCCGCACCATGGCCTGCCTAGTTCGGTCTGAAAAGGGCATTGATCGTCAACCGACCCTCTCGCGGATCGAGCGGCAACGGCGCTTCATTGTCGATGATCCCGCTGTGGAGCACGTTACCTCGGTAGAAGACGGCCTGATTGAATGAACCTTTGCTGGCGTAGACGCGCTCGAACAGCGGGGCACCATCGGTAACATATCGCGCTGGCGGCATTCCGGTTTGCTGGACGTCGCGTTCCAGCGCGGCCTTGTAGTCCGGGAACGTATCCTCAGTGAGGCTTTCAAGGCCGGTGCTCTTGTGGCGAAAAAACGCGGTTCCGCCGTGGTGCGTCTTGTGGAGGTACAACATCATGGCAACGAGCTTGGGATCGGTGCCGTCGACATGCGGCAATCTTTGCATTGGGATCAATTGATGCGGGGCCGCTGTTACAAGCGAATACCATACCTGAATGGACCAACCATTCTTCGCCTTCCCGAACCCTTGGTTGAGGAGCGGAGTCAGCTGGGAAAGCCAAGCTCGGCTCACGTCCTGCTCCAACGGAGCGCGCAAACCTGGATACTGCGGAGTGATCTTTGCAAATTTTTGCAAAAAGGCGGCTTCGATCGCAGCCTCCGGTGTGGCCATGAACTGATCAATCTCCACAAACTCATGATTTTCCGACGAGAATTTGCCGAACTTTGCGCCAGCGAGTGAAATATCCCAATTTTGCATAAGTTGTGTTTGATCCCGGATCGTGATGACCGCTTGCTCCAATCCTATCAAACGGCGATCAAATTGCCAAATTGGTCGCTGTAAACATCTGAAAACTATATTGAAAAATATGGAGGGGGAATTCTCTTCTGTGGTCGGACACCGGGGTCACTTGCGAGACTTGCAACATCGCCCGGCCGCGCTGATTGCAAAAGTGTGACACGAGGGCAACAGACTGTTGATTACTTCGTTGCGAGGCCAGTCCGCAAATCCAGAAATACCAATTAAGTATCAGAATATACGCACTTATTTTTCGTGCCGTCGGCTCTAGCGAGATATTCGCAATTGGCGATTTACCTCCGCAGTTTTTCACGCTATGAAAAAAACTGCAAACGCACAGACCGAACAATGTGCGTTGGGGGAGAGTATTGATGGGATTGACGCGTTATTCCGCAAACGCTCGGCTGCTTAGCGGTGCAGCCATGGGCCTTGTCATGGTTGCAGGTGCCGTTCCTGCTGTCGCACAGGAGGCCGAGACTCCTGAAGCAGAAGGCGAAGGCAACCAGATCGTTGTCACGGGCATCCGCAGCTCGATCGAAACCTCGCTCGAAGCGAAGCGCGAAGCAGACAGCATTGTCGAAGTCATTTCGGCGGAAGATATCGGCCAGCTACCCGATCTCTCGATCGCTGACGCCCTTGCGCGTCTCCCGGGTGTGACCGCGCAACGTGTGCGAGGCCGCTCACAACAGATTTCGATCCGTGGTCTCGGCCCCGACTTCTCGCTGTCGCTCCTGAATGGTCGCGAAGTCGTTTCAGCCGGCAACAACCGCGGCATTGAGTTCGACCAGTTTCCGTCCGAACTGATCAACCAGGCGGTTGTTTACAAGACCGGTGATGCGCAGCTCGCTGCCATCGGGATTGCCGGTGCTGTCGACTTGCGCACGGTGCGCCCTCTCGACTTCAACGATCGTCAGATCAACGTCTCGGCCCGCTATGTCGTCAATGACAGCGGCTCGCTGAACCCCGACTTCAGCGACGATGGCTATCGTTTCTTCGCCTCGTTGATCGATCAGAACGCTGACGGGACGGTTGGCTGGTCATTGGGTGCGACAGTGCAGTCCAACCCGACCCACTTCATCTCGCGCGAATTGAAGACCAATCAGTTCCAGGTTGCTCGTGACGCGAATGGCCTGCTTTATGCGGCGGACAACCCCCGCCAGGGTGTCGTCAGCCGCGATTTCCAGCGTGTTTCGATCGCCGGTGCGCTTCAGTTTGAGCCATACGACAACTTCAATGCGACGATCGACGCGTTCTACACCGACACCGAAGATTCGGGCATTTTCCGCGGCACGGAGACGCCGATTGCTTCATGGAGCGGCGCCAGCTTCGATGGCGCGTCCGGAGCGGGGCCGTTCGCCGACAGCGCGACCTATTCCGCTGTCGTTCCGATCCTCCGGACCGATACCGAAGGTAACGAAGCGCAGATCTTCGCGATCGGTACGAACATTGAATGGGGCATCACCGACAATCTCAGCTTCGTGTTCGACTACGGCTATTCGACACTCGACCGCAACGACATCGACTACGAGTCCTACGCCGGCACCGGTCGTGCACGCTCGGGCGCTCAGGACACCCTTACGTTCAACACCCCGATCAGCGGTCGTTACAGCATCGATGGCTTGCTCGACTACACCGATCCAGCCAATGCGCTGCTGACCGATCCGGGTGGCTGGGGCCAGGTTGGCTTCATCAAGGAACCTGAGATCGAAGACGAGTTGAACCAGCTTCGCGCTGAACTCGATTACGAATTCGATGGCGGGTTCTTGAGCAGCATAACGGTCGGCTATCTCTACACGGATCGTGAGAAGAGCTTCGACTCAAATGAGAGCTTCCTGCGTCCATCCGCGTCGTTCGTGGATGGAGCGCTGGCTGTTCCAACCAATGCGATCGTGGGCACCACCGACACAGGTGGCCTGAACAACAACATTCTGGCTTACGATCCGTCGAGCTTCCTCACCGACGGCACTTATGTCGTCGAAAAGGCGACCTTCGACACCGAATGGGTTGTCGAAGAGGAAGTTCACAACTTCTACATCCAGGCCAACATCGATGCCGACCTTGGCGGCATTCCGCTGCGCGGCAATATCGGCCTGCGTTATGCAGATACGCGGCAGTCTTCGACCGGTACGATCGGTGGCGGTCTGCTGAATACGGTTTCCGCAAGCTACGACGACTTCCTGCCAAGCGCGAACCTCAGCTTCGAGGTTGCACCGGACCTGTTCGTTCGTCTTGCGGCGGCCAAGACCATCACCCGCTCACGGCTCGACCAGATGGCGGCGAACCAGAATATCAACTTCAACCCGCTGGCCTGTACCGACAGCGATGGCGACCAGGTGCCGGACACGGTAATCGGGTTCAACCCGCCCACCTTGGTTTGCTTCAACCTCAGTGGGGGCAACCCACTGCTGCAGCCATATGAATCGGTTTCGTACGATCTTTCGGTCGAGAAATACTTCTCGGCTGGATCCGCAGTCGTGGTGGCCGTGTTCCACAAGGATCTGTCCGACTGGATCATCGACTTCAACGAGATCATCGATCTCGAACAGTCGATCGTGAACGCCGGATTTGGCTCGATCCTGACGACTGCGCCGGAGCTGGCGACCGGTTCGTTCAGCGGTCCGGTGAACTTCGCTGATGGGTCGATCACGGGTATTGAAGGCACCGTCCGCGTCGATTTCGTCGATTTGACCAGCGCGTTGGATGGGTTTGGCGCGTTCTTCAGCTTCACCTATGCTGACGCCGAAGTTGAGGACCAGAACATGGCCTCGCTGCCGATCCCGGGCTATTCGGAAACGACTTGGTCTGGCGATATCTTCTACGAGAAGGACGGCATTCAGGCCAAACTGGCGGCTCGCTATCGCAGCGGCTTCCTGTCCGAAGTGCAGAACTTCGACGGTAGCCTGAGCGGGGCCGACGCGCGCAGCGAGACCATTCTCGACGCGCAGATCGGCTACACCTTCCAGAATGAGAGCGGTCCGCTTGAAGGTCTCGCGCTGCAGTTCGAGGTGTTCAATATCACCAACGAACCGTTCGTGACCGAGAACGATCTGTTCGACACCGGCGGTAACGTCATCGGACAGTTCCCGAGCCGTCACGAGCTCTACGGCCGGACCTACAACTTCACCATTCGCAAGAGCTTCTAAGGCAACGAGCTCTCCAACTGGGTCGCACCCAAACCAAGAGGGCCCGCTGGCAACAGCGGGCCCTTTTCATTGGGTGAATGGGGGGCAATATTGTCAGTTTGCGTGCGGAGATGGGCAGTTCTGCGTGAGGAATTGCGCGTGGCTCGGCATCGCCGAAACCGCCTCGCGCATCGCCTGACCGATCGCATCCATGCGCTCCGCGACCGGCACGGTGTCACGCATCTGCGCCAGGGCCGGCGCCCGCTTGGGGACGATGTTCTGGCCGAGGTAAACTGCAATCCAGCTTGGGTTCTTGAACAGTTCGCGCTCGTCCGAAACGAGCAAGCCGTAATTGCGGAAATGATCGATCTTGTATTGCAGGCTGTCGGGGATCTCCATGTTGGCGGTGTATCGCCAAAGCTCTGAATCGTCCCGCTCGGTTGCCTTGTAGTGCAGGATGAGAAAGTCCCGGATCCGCTCATACTCGGCCGCAGTTTGCGCGTTGTATTCCCGGGCCAGCAGCGGCGAAATCTCGGAATCAGGCATCAAGGCGATCAACCGCAAGATGCCGAACTGGATCAGATGCAGGCTTGTGGACTCAAGCGGCTCCATGAATCCTGCCGACAGACCGATCGCGACACAGTTCTTTTCCCAGAATTTGCGCCTCTTTCCGGTGACAAAGCGCAAAGTGCGAGGGTCGGCCTGCACTTCTCCATCGAGCGACGTCATCAATTCGGTGGTTGCTTCGTACTCACCGATAAAGTCGCTGCAATGGACATAACCATTGCCTGTGCGGTGCTGGAGCGGGATGCGCCATTGCCACCCGGCTGACTTTGCGGTCGAGCGGGTGAATGGCGCAATCTCTTCGCCCTTTGCGCAAGGAACGGCGACGGCCCGGTCGCATGGCAGCCAGTGTTGCCAATTGTCGTAACCGGCATGAAGCGCGTCTTCGATCAGCAGGCCGCGAAACCCGCTGCAATCGACGAAGAATTCAGCTTCATGCTTTTCACCGCTCTCCAATGTGACGCTCTTTATGAAGCCATCTTCGGCTCGCAATGTCGTGTCGACTACCCGACCTTCGATCCGCTTCACTCCGCGCGCTTCGGCGAAGCGGCGCAGGAAGCCGGCGTAGAGCGTCGCATCGAAGTGATAGGCGTAATCGAAAGTCGACTGGATGTGGCGTCGGTTGGGCGAGGGGTGCGAGAACACCCCTGCCTTCGCCATCGCCCAGCACATCGAATACTCGTCGATTGCTCCCTTGGTGTTTCCGGCGAGGCTTTCGCGCATCCAGAAATGGTAGAACGGGACACTGTCGAATTCGGCCCCGTACTGCCCGAACGGATGGAAATAGGTATGTCCCAAACGGGTCCAGTCGACGAACTGGATGCCAAGTTTGTAGGAGCCGGCGGTTTCCTTGACGAAGGTTGCTTCGTCGATCCCCAGCCTCTGGTTGAAGTGACGGATCGGAGGAATTGTGGCTTCGCCGACGCCGACCGTACCGATGGCTTCGGATTCGATCAGCGTGATTTCACAATTCTTGCCAAGGCTGTCTGCCAAGGCCGCAGCCGTCATCCAACCGGCGCTTCCCCCGCCTACAATCACGATTTTCCGGAGGGGGACGAATTCCTGGGCCATTTCAGCCGCCGCAGCTGTCGCGGATCAGCAGACTGGTTTCCAGCCTCTGCGAAGCGCCAGGTCCGCACGTCGTATCGATCAATTTCGAGACCAGCATCCTGCCGGCGAGATTGGCATCCTGATCGATGGTTGTCAGGCGAGGAGTCACAAGGCTTGCAGCCGGGATATTGTCGTATCCGACCACGGAAACGTCTGCCGGGACGCGCCGTCCGCTCCTTGTCAGAGCGCGGATTGCACCGATTGCGATCAAGTCGCTGGCGGCGAAGACACCATCGAAAGAAATGCCCTGGTCGATCGCGGACCGTGTAGCCGCTTCGGCTGAATGAACGTCGAAATGCGCCGGCAAGGTAAGCGCGTCGTCGATCGCGAGACCAGCCTCCTCAAGCGCCAGGCGATAGCCGCGATGACGCTGTTCCGCTTCGGGCGCTTCGGTGTCGCCAAGAAACAGGATGCGTTCGCGGCCCAGGCGGGTCAGATGCGAAACGGCCCGTCGCCCGCCGGCGACATTGTCCGATCCGACTGTGCAATAGGCGGCATCGGCGAAGTCGGCGCCCCAGACCACAAATCGATTCTCGCTCGCAGCAAACGTGTTGAAGGCTTTGTGCAGCGAGCTTTGTCCGATGAAGATCATGCCGGTCGCGCGACTGGTGCTCATGGCATATTCAATGTCTTCGGCGGAACGCGGGCTCAAATGGCTCATGACCAGATCGACGTTCCGTTCTCTGGCGGCTTCGGCAATCCCGGCGAGCAGTTCGAGAAAGAACGGGTCGGCAACACGGGTTTCGCGGGCTTGCGGAGCCGGGACGATTACTGCGATCGTGGCATGCGCTCCGATCGGCCCGTTGGGCATGGTGCTCCGAAAATCATAGTCATGCGCCCGGGCAATCTTCCAGATTTCCTGCTTGGTCCGGCGCTTGACCGCAGGGCTGTCATTGAGTGCTCGTGAGACGGTGGAAATCGAAACGCCGGCTTCGCGAGCGATGTCTTCAAGCCGCGCTGACTTCTTCTGCCGCTCTGGCGCGTCCTGCATTACCTACACCCCATTCTTCACCGCCCAGTAGCCCGATCGGCGTTCCATCCGGTGCGGAACCGCTCCACAATCGCCGATCGACTGCTCATTGGCGACAATCTGCGCTGCGGTAAAGCCGCTGGGGGGCGACCAATCCACCGCATAATCGGCCAGATTGAATGCGCAGAGCACATCATCGCCCGACCCGGATCGGACAAAGGCGACGATTTCCTCAGGCGTATCGAGCACGGTGCTGTCGCCATCGATCAGCCCAGGCAGCACCTGTCGCTGCGCTAGAAGTCGCCGCGTGTAGCTGACCATCGAGGCTGGATCGTTGATCTGTTTGTCGACGGCCAGTTCGGCGTGGTCGCGATCGACTTTCAGCCAGGTTCGGTTGGCACAGGAAAATCCCGCCTGAGGTGCGTCAGCAGCCCATGGCATCGGCGTGCGGGCACCGTCGCGGCCAAGAGTATGCGGCCAGTTGGCGATAGCTTCTGGGTCGAGAAGATCTTCAAACGGGACGAAGCCTTGTGGCAGCCCCAACTCCTCGCCTTGGTAGATGATGGGGTTGCCGCGGAGAGACAGAAGCAGAAGCATGCTCAATCGCGCTATCTGCCCGATATCCTCGCCATCGCTCCAGCGGGTTACGGATCGCGGCGCGTCGTGGTTGGAGAACGCCCAACTCGGCCAGCCTTCTCCAGGCGCACCGTCCCACTGGTTCAGCGATGCCCGAACGCGATCGGCTGTCAGGTCCGGCGCGTAGAGAAAATCGAAATTGTAAGCGCTGTCGAGGCGCTTGCCGCCTGCGGTGAAGGCCTTCATCTCGGCCAGCGGGTCGGGGCCGCCGACTTCTGCGACCGTGAAGCGCCCATCGTACTCGTTCAGCACACCGCGCAGTTGCTCGAGGAAAGCGGGAATGCCGGCATGCGACTGATTGTACTTCTTGATCTGCATGTCGAACGGGCGCGTGACTTGCTCGATCGGCAGGTTTGACGGCGGGTTGTCGCGCAGTTCCGGATCGTGCATCGAGAAGTTGAGTGCATCGAGGCGAAACCCGTCGACCCCGCGATCGAGCCAGAAGCGCATGACGTTCAGAACCGCTTCCTGCACTTCCGGATTATGGACATTGAGGTCGGGCTGACTGGTCAGGAAGTTGTGCAGGTAATACTGTTTGCGCGGCCCGTCCCATTGCCACGCCGAGCCGCCGAACACCGATTGCCAATTGGAGGGCGGTGACCCGTCGGGCTTGGGATCGGCCCAGACATACCAGTCGGCCTTTGAATTGGCTCGATCGGCGCGGCTTTCCTTGAACCAGGCGTGTTCGTCCGACGTATGCGAATAGACCTGGTCGATGATCACTTTGAGCCCAAGGGCATGCGAACGCTCAATGATCCGATCGAAGTCCTCGAATGTCCCGTAACTCGGATCGATTCCGCAATAGTCGGAAACGTCGTAGCCGAAGTCCTTCATTGGCGAGGTAAAGAACGGCGAGATCCAGATCCCGTCGACGCCGAGCGTAGCGATGTAATCGAGGCCCTCGGCAATCCCGCGCAGGTCGCCAATCCCGTCGCCATTGGTGTCGCGAAAGCTGCGCGGATAGATCTGGTAGATTACCGCACCGCGCCACCACTCTGCATGGGGCCGGGTGCTGGTCTCGTCGTCGACAGCGGTTGCCATCACTCACCGGCCTCCAGAATGCAGGCCGCGTAGCCGAAGGCGGGCAGGGAAATTCTGGCAACGCCCGGTGCTGCCAGCTCTGCCGGGCACTGGCCGATCAGAGGGGCGATTCCGGTCGCGCGATAATTCACTTCGACATTGCGCGAAATGCTCTTTGCCGAAGTGTTGTAGACCACCAACACCCGTTCGCCGCTGCCTGGATCGTGGCGCTCGACCGCGAACAGTCCGGGGCCTTCGTAGTCGTAACCACGCACAGTTGAGAGCCCGCGCCGAAGGGCAAGGCTCGAGGCGCGTGCCTCGGCAAGTGCCGCGATAGCGCGGTAGAGCGGATGTGTGGTGTCGAAATTCTCGTCCGCCGTCGTGGCATCGGTGCCGATCAGATTGTTGTCGTTGTATACGTCGGTCACGCTCGGGAACATATCCTCGCGCGCGAGTTGATCGTTGCCGTCGCCGACAAAGCCCTGTTCGTCGCCGTAATAGATAACCGGCGAACCGCGCAGGGTGAACAGCATCGCATGACCAAGCAGAACCCGGTCGAGCAATTCCTCTTGAGAGATGCCGGGATTGTCGGCTTTCACCAGTGTCGAGAATCGGCCCATGTCGTGATTGCCGAGGAAGGTCGGCATCGCGATCGCTGCCCGCTCGCCGCCCTCGTAATTGACGTCACCGTGGAGCATGTCGGCGATCGCGGTAGGAGGCGCGTCCTTGGCCAGCGCCCGGCGCACTGCCGACTGGAAGGCAAAATCGAGCACCGCCGGGAAACCGTCGCGCCGGGTGAAAGTCGCAAGGAAGCCGCTGTCCGGGCCCTCGGCGTAAACTTCGCCGAAGATGCGGAAGTCGTCGATGCCGACCGATTTTGCCCGCTCCATCATCGCAGGCACGAACTTCTGCCAGAATTCCGGATTGACGTGCTTGGCCGTGTCGATCCGGAATCCGTCGACCTTGGTGTTTTCAATCCAGTCACCGAAGATTTCGATCATGCCGTCGACCACGCGTGGGTTTTCCGTCGCGAGATCGTCAAGCCCGGCAAAATCGCCGTAGACGCTGCTCTCACCGACCCAGGCCGAATTGCCGCGATTGTGGTAATAGATCGGGTCGTTGAGCCATGCCGGAACCTTCACGTTGCGCTCGGCCTCGGCGATAACCGGTGTGTAGGCGAAGGACGGGTCGGTCAGATTGGCCCAGTTCTCGGCAGTCGCGACGTCGTCTCCGGCAAATCCTTCATTTATCGGTTCGCCATCGGGACCGCCGCGCCGCGAATAGGGGAAATCGCCCTTGCTGCGATAGGCGTAGCCCGTTTCCGGGCCTTCCTCATAACCAATTACATCGGCGGTGTGGTTGGTGATGATATCCATATAGACCTTCATCCCACGCGCATGCGCCGCCTCGACGAAAGCTTCGAATTCTTCATTCGTGCCGAAATGGGGGTCGATACTGGTGAAGTCGGTTACCCAGTATCCATGATAGCCCGCGCTTTCCTGCCCCGGATCGCCCTGAACCGGCTTGTTCTTGAACACGGGCGCAAACCAGATCGCGGTGACACCCATGCCTTCGATATAGTCGAGCTTCTCGGTTAGCCCGGCAAGGTCACCGCCGTGGTAGAATCCCTTCTGGGTCGGATCGAAGCCGTGAGTCAGATGATCTCCTTCAAGCCCGCCGCGATCGTTGGTTGGATCGCCGTTGGCGAAACGATCGGGAAGGACGAAATAGACGACTTCGTCCGCCAGTTGCCGCTCGGCGTCGGTCCCCGTATTCGGTTCGACATCGGCTGGCGGCTCGGTCATCGCCGCAACGGCTCCGCCCAATACGCAGGCGGCTCCCAGAATCGGTAGCAGGAATCGTCTCATCACTTTGCCCCTCCGCAAACTGGAATGCCATTGGAATGAGATTTTTGCAAATCTTTGTAATGAATTTCTTTCACTCAGGCTTCAGGGGAAATTCTCATATAATTGAGATAGATGAAGGAATTTCGCGAAGCAAATCTCCGCTTTAGCCACAGGGAAAAACAAAGAATCTTGCAAATCTTTGCAATCACGCCACACTGGGGGCTTCAAAGAGCGCTAAATGCGTCTGAAGGTCTGCCACATTAGGCAGAGAGGGGTCTAGGGTCACGCAGAAATCGTGTGACGCAGGGCCGACATGGGCGAGAGGGATCACATGACTGACGCAGCGATCGGCGCTGGCCGGAAGCCGGCAATGAATCCGATGCAGATCTGGAACATGAGTTTCGGATTTCTCGGGATCCAGATCGGCTTCGACCTGCAGAACGGCAATGTCAGCCGGATTTTCCAGACGCTGGGTGCGGAGGTAAACGAGCTCGCGATCTTGTGGATTGCCGCGCCGATGACCGGGCTGATCGTGCAACCGATCATTGGCCATATGTCCGACAACACCTGGGGCCGATTCGGACGGCGACGGCCCTATTTCCTGGTCGGTGCGATCCTTGCCAGCCTCGCGCTGTTCATCATGCCCAACTCGCCGACGCTCTGGGTCGCGGCGGGCATGCTGTGGATCATGGATGCTTCGCTCAACATCACGATGGAGCCGTTCCGCGCCTTTGTCGGCGACAATTTGCCCGACCGGCAGCGAACGCGTGGCTATGCAATGCAGAGCTTCTTTATCGGAGTTGGTGCGGTCATTGCCGGGGCCTTGCCCTGGATGATGACCAATTGGATGGGCCTCAGCAATGTCGCGCCCGAGGGCCAGATTCCCGAGACAGTGCAATGGGCATTCTACATCGGTGGAGCGGCGCTGTTGCTGGCGGTGTGCTGGACGGTGTTCAACACCAAGGAATACAGCCCCGATCAAATCGCTGCGTTTGAGGCCGCGCGCCATGAGGCGCTGGGGATCGAAACCACTTCTTACGAATCCGTCCAGCGCGCAGCAGGGCAGTTCTTCACCGGAGGATTGGGCTGGATCGTCGTGGGCGCGGCCTTTGCCGCTTTTGTCTTCTACGGTCGCGGTGATCCCAAACCCGAATGGCTCGGCGAAGTCGAGATTGCGCAGGAGCTCTACGTTCTTGCCGGACTGATCGCAGCGTTCGGGGTGATCCAGTTGATCGCAGGGATGATGCGCAGCGGTGGCAACGATTCGAATGGATTCATGCAGGTGGTGAACGACCTGTTCGCGATGCCGAAGACGATGCGCCAGCTTGCAGTTGTCCAGTTCTTCAGTTGGTTCGCGATGTTCTCGATGTGGATCTACGGTACGCCGGCGGTGGCCGAATTCCATTTTGCCTCGCCCGATCCGACAACGCGCGGCTATCAGGATGCCGCCGATTGGTGGAGCCTGCTCGGCTCGGTCCGCAACGGGATTGCGGCGGCGGCGGCGCTAGGGTTCATATGGATTGCCGCCCGGATGGACCGGCGACGGCTGCACAGCATAAACTTGCTAATCGGAGCGGCGGGCTTTGTTTCAATGCTGCTGATCCGCGACCCGAACTTGTTGTGGATTCCGATGGTCGGGGTCGGCATCGCCTGGGCCTCGATCGTATCGCTGCCCTACGCGATCCTCGCCGGGTCGGTGCCAGCGAGCAAGATGGGCATCTATATGGGCATCTTTAACATTTTCATTGTGGTGCCGCAGCTGATCGCCGCGACCTTGCTTGGTTTCCTGTTGACCACCTTCTTCCAGGGTGAGCCAATCTGGGCGCTGATGATTTCGGCGGTGTCGTTCGCGCTCGCGGCAATCGCGACCTTCTTTGTAACCGATGGAGCGACCGCCTTGCAGGAGAAGCACGGCGTGGCGACGGAGCCAGCACAATGAAGCGTCTGGCACTCGCGCTCACTGCCTCGCTGGCGCTTTCCGCCTGCGAAGGAGCGCCGACCGCAACCAGCTACGACCCGCAGCCTTATGTGAAAGTGGCAGCGCCCGAATGGTCGGCCGACGCCGTCATCTACCAGATGAACACGCGGCAGTTCACCTCCGAAGGCACCTTTGCTGCCGCGCAGGAGCAATTGCCGCGCCTCGCGGAGATGGGCGTCGACATCATCTGGTTGATGCCGATCCACCCGATCGGGGAGGAGCAGCGCAAGGGCGCGATGGGCAGTCCTTACGCGGTGAAGGACTACCGCGCGGTCAATCCCGATCTCGGCACCGAGGAAGAGTTTCGCGCCTTTGTCGATCGAGCCCACGAGCTTGGCCTCAAAGTCATACTCGACTGGGTTGCGAACCATTCGGCCTGGGACAATCCGCTGACAAGCGAGTATCCCGATTGGTACACCAAGACCCCCGAGGGCGAGATGATGCCGCCCCCTGGCAC
>CAZJZO010000062.1:0-20641 GCA_964550495.1 uncultured Porphyrobacter sp.
GTGCCAGTTCGGTGGCACGCCTGGCGCGTTCGCTCTCGTCGCTGAGCTCCGCAAGCGCCGGGCGAGCGGCCTCGGCGTCGGCAAGAGCCTTTTGGCTCGCTTCCAGTTCGCTTTCGAGCCTTGCCAAAGCCGCGGCGGCATCGGTGGTCAGGCGATCGGCGTCCACGCGATCCGCCTCGAGCCGGGTGCGCTGCCGTTCAAGATCGGCCAGCCGCGTTTCTGCCGCTTCGAGCTTTTCCGACAACGCCGCCATGCGGTGGCCGTGCGCGCTGGCATCGTCGCGGCGATCGGCAAGTTCCTCGCGCGCTGCGGCCAGCTTGGCGGCCAGCGCAGCCTGTTCCTTCTGCGCCGCATCGACCGCCTGCTTTGCATTGGCGACCCGGGCATCGGCGCTTTCCGCAGCCGCGCGAGCTTCCTTCGCCGCGGCCGCTGCATCGCGCCACCGCGCGAACAGCACGCGAGCTTCGGCGAGTTGGATCTTCTCGGTTAGCTTGGTGTAGCGCTCTGCCTGTTTTGCTTGGCGACGCAGCGCGGCCATCTGCGAATCCAGACCGGCCATCAGGTCTTCGAGCCGGGCGAGATTGGCCTCGGTCGAGCGCAGCTTGCTCTCGGCGTCCTTGCGGCGGACATGCAGGCCGGCAATCCCGGCCGCTTCCTCGAGCATCTGACGACGCTCGGCGGGCTTTGCGGCGATGACCTGGGCGATCTTGCCCTGGCTGACGAGGGCGGGAGAGTGCGCACCGGTCGCGGCATCCGCAAAAGTCAGTGCGACATCCTTGGCACGGACGTCGCGCCCATTCACTCGGTAGGCGCTGCCCGCACCGCGTTCGATCCGGCGAGTGACGACGAGTTCCTCATCCTGGTCGTCGGTGGCATGCAAGACCACTTCGGCGAACCCGCGGGCCGGGCGGGCCGATGTGCCGGCGAAGATCACGTCTTCCATCCCGCCCGAGCGCATGCTCTTGGGCGAGTTTTCGCCCATGACCCAGCGGATCGCTTCGAGCAGGTTGGACTTGCCGCAGCCATTGGGGCCGACGACCCCGGTCAGGCCCGGCTCAATGCGCAATTCAGCCGGTTCGACGAAGCTCTTGAACCCGCTGAGCTTGAGCCGACTGATCTGCATGGACGTGCGTGACCCTCCCGAAGCCCGTTACCGAGCGCCCGCGCGCTGGAGGGCGGGTTCGATCTCGTTCCAGGAGATGCCGTCGATCTTGTTGCCGTTGAGGAAGAACGTCGGTGTCCCGGTGACATTCAGCTCTTCCGCCTGCGCCTTGGAGTTCTCGTCGATCGCTTCCATCTTTTCGGTGTCGGCAAGGCACGACCGCGCCTGATCGGCCGAAAGACCGCGGGCCGAGAAGAACTCGATCAGTCCTGCCGCCTCGGCGATGGCAACGAAGCGCTGATCGAGCGGCAATTGCGCCGACGCTTCGTATTGAGCCGAATTGGCGTTGACGTTGCTGAAGAAGTCATTGAGCGATGCCCATGCCTGGTCGGACAGCGGCTGCATGTTTTCCTTCTGTCCGCAACGGACGAGCGTTGCGATACTGAGATCGATCGGATCGCGCACGAGATTGCGCTGCTCGAAGCTGACAACGCCGCTGGCGACATACTGGTCGCGCAGATCCGGTTTGGCACTGGCCGAGAAGCTCGCGCAGGCCGGGCAGGTATGCGAAGCATATTCAACCAGCTTTATCGGCGCGTCGGGGTTGCCGAGCTTGTAACCGTCTTCCTCGGTCACAGTGACAGTGGCGGTCCACGATGTGCCTTCGGGCGCCGGAATGGCGGCGATCGGATCGCCAGCGATCTCACCGCCGCCGCCTTCCACATCGTTGCAGGCAGCGAGCCCGAGGGCCAGCGGCGCGGCAAGAGCGAAAGCCGAAAACCGGCGGATCACAGAAGTGCGAGAGGCATTCATCGCGGAAACATCCTTTGTCTGATTGAGTGGTTATAGAGGTGCGGTGGGCGTGGCAAAACCGTAGCCGGCATGCTTGTGCACAAATGTGTCAATAAGGTTGCAATGTGAGTCCTAATTGCCTGCATTTGCGCCGGAATTGCCCGGTTTGAAGCGTTCTGACAGGACCGGATAGAGCGCCGCCCAATTGTGCACGCCTTCGAGCAACTTGCCATCCAGCGCAAAGCTGGGCGTGCCGGGAACCTGGAATTCCGCCGCGTCGGCATTGCCGTTGTCGATCAAGGCGCGAGCGGCGGCATCGTCCATCAGGCAGGCGTTCACTTCGGCGATGGACTGGCCGGACTTGACCAGCTTGTCATCAAGATCGAGCGAGCTTGCCATGTTCATTCGCGCGTTGCGATCGCCGCGAGCCCAGATGGCCTGCTGGCTCGCCGGCGCCTGGCGCGCCTTGCCGAGCCATTGCGCCTGCGATGTCATGAACGCGCGATGGCGGTCCTTGAATTTGGACGTATCGCCGCATGCGACCAGCAGCGACACGGTGAGATCCAGCGCGTTGCGGATCACCGAGCGCACTTCGAGGTTCATTTCGCCCGGCAACAACAGCGCCAGATCGAGCGCAGGCTCGCCTTCGATCGCGAAATTGGCGCAATGCCCGCAAGTATAGCTGACGAACTCGATCAGCCTCACATCGGCGCGCGGATTGCCGATCAGGAAGCCGCGGTCGGTCTCCTCGATCACCGCATGCCAATTGCCCTTGCGGGTTGTGTCGACGAAGTCGCTGTCCGGGTTGCTGAGATCCTGTTCGCGCTCCTGCGCCGTCGTCGGGGATGCGAATATCAGCGCGGCAACGAGCGCGGCAGTGCTGGTGAGTTTCGAGATCACGTTTCGGTATCGTCCTTCTTGGCGTCGGCTGAATCAAAACTGCGCGCGAGCGATTCGAGCACCGTGCGCAATTCCGGATCGCCGATATCGCGCAGACTGTCTCCCAATTCCATCGGTATCGGCTTGAGCGAAGGCGGCGCCTTTGCCGGCTTATCAGCATTGATCGCCTTAACCTCGCCTTGCCGGATCTTGACCCGCGCCACCGCCTTGTATCCGAAGAAGCGATTGACCCGTTCCATGATTTCCGGGGTGACTTGCTGGATCAACGGGGCGTGAGCGGGTTTCACTACCAGTTGCAGGATACCTTCGGACTTTTCGCCCGGTGGAAAGCGGATCGCCTCGGGTGAGCAGACCTTTGCGTGATGCGGGCCGACAATCTCCGGCCAGCGAGTGACGACCGAGCTCTGGACAAAACCGAACCTACGAAACGCGGTGCGACCGATCTCCGGCATAAGCTCGCCGATCGGCTTTGCACCGCCGCCACGCGGGCGGGAATAGCGCCGCGCAGGCTTTTTCTTGTTCGAACCTTTGGCTGTGTCGCTTCCCATTGCGCCGACGGCCATGCCATAGGCCGGGTGTGACTGCCAACATCTCACAGCATTTGCTCGACTGGTACGATACCCATGCCCGCGAATTGCCATGGCGCAATCCGCCTGGGGCAAGCGTGCCGGACGATGCGGCATGGCCCTATCGCGTGTGGCTATCCGAGGTGATGTTGCAGCAGACGACCGTCGCGGCGGTGAAGCCATACTTCGCGAAGTTCACCACGCTATGGCCGACGGTCGAAGATCTGGCTGCGGCGAGCGATGAGGAGATCATGGCCGCGTGGGCGGGGCTGGGATATTATTCGCGCGCCCGCAATCTCGCGAAATGCGCACGCGAAGTGGCTGCGCTGGGCGGCTTTCCGAAGACCGAAGCCGAACTGCGCGAATTGCCGGGGCTTGGCGCCTATACGGCGGCCGCGATTGCAGCGATTGCGTTTGGCGAGCGCGCGGTGGTGGTGGACGCCAATGTCGAGCGGGTGGTGGCACGCCTGTTCGCCATAGAGGAGCCGCTTCCGGGCGCACGCAAGGAAATCCGGGCGCAGGCCGAAGCCATTACGCCGGCGGACCGCGCAGGGGATTTTGCCCAGGCGATGATGGATCTCGGCTCAAGCATCTGCACCAGCAAGTCGCCTCGCTGTCTGCTGTGCCCGCTTTCGGACGAGTGCGCCGGGCGCCGGGCCGGGGAACCGGAGCGGCTGCCGGTCAAGCCTCCCAAGAAAGCCAAACCGGAACGCGTCGGGATCGCCTACTGGATCGAACGCGACGCGCATGTGTGGCTGGTCACCCGCCCTGGAACAGGCATGCTTGGCGGAATGCGAGCGCTACCCGACAATGGGTGGACTGCACGAGCTGATGGCACGGGCGAGCCTCCGGTGAAGGCCCAGTGGGAAAGCCTTGGCAGCGTCAGGCACACCTTTACGCACGCGCACCTGACTCTCGCAGTGGCGCGTGGAGCAGTGGACAGTGAGCCCAAAGGCGAGGGGGACTGGTGGCCTATCGATCGAATCGAAGAGGCCGGGCTACCGACCCTGTTTGCCAAAGCCGCAAGGCTGGCATTGGCGCTCGATTAGATTACGCCGCCACCCAGCATCAGCCTTACGCCGGCAATCAGCATGACAATGAGGCAGAAATTGCGTCCGGAATTGCTCGACGACAATGCCCCGACGATGATGCCGATCGCGATCAGGGGGAGCGCTAGCCAGTTGGCCCATCCGAGAAAGGGAATTTGCGCCGGGATGACGATCGCCAGCGAGACGATACCGATGAGGAATGCGAATATATTGAGCATGTGTGTTATATGGGTATAACACTGGCTTATTTCAAGTCCATTTCGCGTTCATGCCGACAGCGCTAGCGACCTCTCGATTGACGGCATTGCCGACTTCCCCCACAGACCTGTCAAAAGAAATCTGGAGATACCCTTGATGGCCTTTCGCACCTTCGACGAACCTGCTCTTTCGCGCCGCTCGCTGTTTCGCGGGGGCGGCCTTCTGGCCACCGGCGCGGCGCTTTCGACGCTTCCGTTCGGTCGGGAACTGCTCGCACACGACGTCTCGGAGAACTGGCCCAATGTCGCAGCGATGGCCGAGAAGTATGTGAGCGAGCGCAAGGTTGCGAACATGTTCCTGACTTTCGGCTGGAATCAGGAAGATCACGCTCACACGGTTGGCGGCGGCAATCTCTCGCTGTCGGGGACCACGCCGGTCGACGAGAATTCGCTCTATCGCATCTATTCGATGACCAAGCCGATCACCGGCATGGCGATCATGATGCTGATCGACGAAGGCAAACTGACGCTGGATCAGCCGCTGGCCGACATCCTTCCCAAGTACAAGGACACGCCCGTACTGGTCGATCCGGAAGGATCGCTGGACGACACCGTTCCGGCCGAGCGAGCGATCACGATCCGGCATCTGCTCACGCACACCGCCGGGCTTGGCTATCTGATCACCAGCAAGGGCCCGCAGCTCGAAGCCTATCGCGAAGCCGGCATTGTCGGCGGCCGAGTCAGCCGGATGCCGATTCCCGGCATTCCCACAGTCACCCCGGCGCCGAACCTCGAAGTATGGGCCGACCGGCTGGCGGAAATCCCGCTGACGGCGCAGCCGGGCACGAAGTGGATCTATTCCGCCAGTATCGACCTGCTTGGTCGCATCGTCGAAGTCGCCTCGGGCATGGAATTCGAAGCGTTCCTGAAAGCGCGCATATTCGAACCGTTGGGCATGACGAGCACATGGATGACGGTGCCGGACAGCGAGAAAGGCCGGTTGACCGACAATTACGGCATTGCTTTCGGTCAGGTTCTGCCGCTCGATCCGGCATCGAATTCGATCTATCTCGATGCGCCCTTCGTGCCGTCGGGAGGCGGCGGGCTGGTCTCGACGCCCAAGGATTACGACCGCTTCCTGCGGATGCTGCTCGGCATGGGCTCTCTCGACGGCACGCGGATCATGAGCGAAGAAGCGGTGCGCGTCGGCACCTCCAATCTCGTCCCCGACACGGTCGACATGACCGGATCGTGGATGGAAGGGCAGGGCCACGGCGCGGGCGGGCGCTCGCTTAACGGCACGTTCGGCTGGGGCGGCGCCGCCGGCACGCTTGGTGCGGTCGACTTCAACCTCGGTCTGCGCACGGCCTTGTGGACGCAGTACATGCCGACCGAAGCCTATCCGATCCGCGACGAATACCTCGCCGCGCTTGAGAAAGACCTCGCATCGATGCGCGCCAAAAAGGCGGCTTGATGAGCCATCCGGCGCATCCCGAGCTGCCGCGCACCGGCCCGATCGCCTTTGCCGGTTCGCCGATTGATCGAGCCGACCTGATCAGGGTCAATCCGGACAAGCTCGCCGAGCACATGAATTGGCGCGCCAAGGTGCTGCTGCTCGACGGGTTGCTGCCGCAGATGGACGATTCCGGCGGACTGTTGTGGGGCACTCTGGCGGACATCGATCCCGAGGCGGAATTGGTGTTCCTCGGGCTGCTCGACGAGAAGGCGTGTTTTGCCGCCGTGCCGGATGACGGCGCGACCGGCCCGGCCTATGCCATGCCGCGCGCGTGGCAGGCGATCCAGCAGCTCTCCCCTTCGGACCTCGCGATCTATGGCGGCGCGCGCAGCCTGGTCGATTGGCATGCCCGCCACAAATTCTGCGCCAAATGCGGCTCGCCGACCAAAATCGCCAAGGGCGGCTGGCAGCGCTCCTGCGACAATTGCGGTGCGCAGCATTTCCCGCGCACCGATCCGGTCACCATCATGTTGGTCGAGAATGACGGGCGCCTGCTGCTTGGTCGCCAGCCGCGCTTTCCTCCGCGGGCCTTCTCGGCGCTGGCGGGCTTTGTCGAACCTGGCGAAACAATCGAGGAAGCGGTCGCCCGCGAAGTGTGGGAAGAAGCCGGCCTGCGCGTGCGCGATGTCGAATACATCGCGACCCAGCCATGGCCGTTCCCCAGCCAGCTCATGATCGGATGCTATTCGCAGACCGACGAGACCGAGATCACGCTCGATGTCGAGGAACTCGAAGAAGCGCGCTGGTTCACGCGCGACGAGGTGCAGCTGGCGATGGACAATATCCCGACCGAACGCGGTGCCGACGGGCCGGGACCGTTCAACGCGCCGCCGCCTGCCGCAATCGCACACAGTCTGCTACGCTGGTGGCTGGAGAAGGACAAATGAGCACACCCGACCAGGTGACAATCGACATCTATTCCGACGTCATGTGCCCGTGGTGCGCGATCGGTTTTGGCCAGCTGACCAAGGCGCTTGGCGAGCTCGAAGGAGAAATCGAAGCGGAGATCCGCTGGCGTCCATTCGAACTCAACCCCGACATGCCCGCAGAAGGCGAGCAACAGGAAGCGCATCTCCAGCGCAAATATGGCCGCTCGGCCGAGGAAGGCGCTGCGGTGCGCGGCCAGATGAAGGCGATTGCCGAGAGCGCGGGCGTCTCGCTGACATATGAGGGCGCCAAAGACGAGAACGGCGAAGCACCGGCAGCAATGATGTGGAACACCCGCGATGCGCACAAACTGCTCGGCTGGGCACTGGAGCAGGCCGGGCCGCAGGTTCAGACCGAGCTCAAGCTGGCGATGTTCAAGGCGCATTTCAACCAGCGTCGCCGTATGGGTGATCGCGATGTCCTGCTCGACCTCGCCGCCGGCGTCGGCCTCCATCGCGAAGCGGCCAAGGCTGCGCTTGAGGATGCCGAGCTCGAGGCGCGTGTGGTCGCGGAGGAGCGCCAGGCGTGGGATCTCAATATCAGCGGCGTGCCCGCGATGATCGTCAACGGCAAGTTCATGATCCCCGGCGCGCAGCCGCCCGAAACCTATGTCAACGCTCTTCGCCGCGTCGTGATGAAGAGCAAGGAGGCTGCCGCATGATGCGTTTGGCAATTCTCCCTGTCGCCGCGACCATTGGCTTGCTTGCCATTCCTGCGGCGAATGCGGAGCAGCCAGACGCGGAGCTTGTCGGCCTTGCCGTAAACCAGATCTACGCCGGTGTTCCTTTCGAGGAAATTGAGGGAATGCCAGAGGTCGATGAATCGAAGCTCTCGGCAATTAACTCGTTGCAGGGTTGTGCGCCCTCCGTTGCGGAAGGAAGCTCCGCGGATTTCGTTCGCATTGCGTTTCTTTGCGAGCGCTCCGAGAACCTGCCAACCGAACGGGTCGTAATCTTCGTCTTCGAAGGATCCGAGCTGCAACGAATCGCCGTAACTCTCCTGCCCACTGCGATCGGGCCGACACCGACAGCGCTTGAAGCTGAAAACACAGGCATGCCCCGCAAAGTCTTTGGTTCATTCGTCAAGGCGGTAAGGAAAGGTGAAGACCCTCGGCTTGGCGAAATCGTTCCGCTTGGTCCCGAACAGCTGGTGCAACTCAACAGCATGCAAGCATGTTCGTGGCAAAAGACTTCAAGCACCAATCGAAACAAGCATCACGCATTTGTGACTTGCCGCAAGATGGAAGGACGCCCTCAGTTCATGGTAACGATGAACTTCGACGACAAGGAGCGGCCCAAATCGGTTGAGATCGACTACGGAAAGCGTCTGGTTGTCGATACTTTTGCGGGTTGAGATTGGCTTGGATTGAAGCATTACGACGCATCCGTCTGAGCCTGGGGAGCGTATTCAGACCATTATGCAAAGCATCATCGTAGTCATTGTCGCCACCGCCATAGCTTTTGGCTTTGGTATCCTTGCAGGCTGGGACAGCGTTAGAGTTGGCAGCTACTCGGCTTTCTTCCTCTGCACCGTAATCGCGCTGGTGGTGAACTGGCTCGCCTTCCTTCCGGCAGCTGCGGCGAAATCCGACAAATTCTACGATACGACCGGAGCGATCACCTATCTCACGGTGACGGTCTTCGCCTGTTGGGCGGCCTATAGCACCCATGGAACGCTCGATACCCGCAGCCTTGTCGTCGCGGGGATGATCGCGATTTGGTGCATTCGGCTCGGCTCGTTCCTGTTCCGGCGAATTCACGCGATGGGCGGCACCGATTCCCGGTTCGAGAAGATCAAGGTGAACCCTGCACGCTTCCTGGTTGCGTGGACCCTGCAAGGCTTGTGGGTGATCTTCACCGCCTCGGCCGCTCTGGTCGCGATAACCGCATCCGAACGCGCGCCAATCGACCTGTTCTTCTGGGTCGGCGCAGCAGTGTGGGTGTTTGGCTTCGCGTGGGAAATCATCGCCGACAATCAGAAAAGCGCGTTCAAGGCGGATCCGGCCAACAAGGGCAAGTTCATCGATGTCGGCCTTTGGAAGTGGTCGCGGCACCCGAACTATTTCGGTGAGATCACGCTGTGGACCGGCATCCTGATCATGGCGATACCGGTCTTGACGGGCTGGTCGTGGCTGGTGGTCATTTCTCCGCTGTTCGTAACCTTGCTGTTGACCAAGGTGAGCGGGATCAATCTCCAGAACCGGCAGGCGAAGGAGCGCTGGGGCGATGACCCGGCCTATCAGGAATACCGCAAGAACACGCCCGCGCTGATCCCGATGCCGCCGCGCGGCTAACGAAAACAAGGACAGACCTTATGACCGATTTCGCTCCACGCAGTGCAGTGATCACCGGCGGAGCGAGCGGGATCGGCTTGGCGCTGGCCAAACGGCTCGCGGGGCAGGGCGTCGAGGTGATGGTTGCCGATCTCCCGGGCGAAACCTTGGAGCGCGCCGGCGCTGTGGAAGGCCTGACCGCCCAACCATGCGACGTGTCCGATCTCGCTCAGGTCGAGGCGCTGGCCGAAGCCGCTTTCGAGGCGTTCGATACGGTCGACCTCGTCTGCAACAATGCCGGACAAGGCGGCGTGCGCGGGCCGCTATGGGAAGTCGATCCCGATGCAGCGCGGGCGCATTTTGACGTGAACTTCTGGGGCGTGTGGAACGGGTGCCGCGCTTTCGCGCCGCGGTTGATCGCGCAAGAGACGCCCAGCGCGATCTACAACACGGGCAGCGAGAACAGCTTTTTCTGCGCCGTGCAGCAAACGGCTGCCTATATCGCGGCCAAGCACGCGGTGCTCGGCATGACGGAGAGCTTTCGCGGCGATCTGCCTGACCATGTCCACGCCGGGACGATCATCCCCGGCTGGGTGTTCACCCCGCTCGGCCCCGAACAGTTCATGAAGTTCGGGATGGAGGTCGACAGCTACATCGACATCATCCTGCCGCAGATATTGGCCCGCAAGCGTTTCGTAGTCAGCCACGGCTATAACGAAGTCCGGATCGCCGAGCGGATGGACGATCTCGCCGCGAGCTACGCCGAATATGCGCTGCCGGCCGATCAGGACGCGGTGCACGATGTGCAACTTGTGATGGAGCAGTTGCGGCAGGCGCGTGATTGATCGCTGATTGTCATCCCGTCAGCAATTCTTCACCCTTGTCTCGCGCGCTCAGGCTGGGGCCAGAGCCGCCACTTATTCAGGTGCTAATCTTGGCATCCACTATCAGAGATTCGTAGAGTCTGGCGTGAGCGTCGCATTTGGCTTGGACCATACTGTCTTTCCCGCTCACGCTGCGCGTGCCCTTGCCCAACAGGTACGCTGTCGTCGGTTCTTCGATAAACCTGCGACCTTGATCATCGATGAAACTGGCCTTCAATCGTCGAAAATCGGCTTCGGGCATTCGATTTCGTACATCACCCCCTGAAACTGGACGACGTTCAGCTTTGTGAATGATAAACGGCGCTCGGATTGCGCCTTCGACATCGGGACGGCTAGCTTGAAGAAAGGCGAATTCTCTCAACTCGACAGCAAATTGAGTGATCTTCACGATCTTCAGTTTTCGCATGGAGCGCAACGGCGAGAAAACCGGATAGGGCGCTTGGATCCGCACATTCGCCAACCCAAGGAACTCAAGGCTCTCCATGGACGCCAAGAACTCTAGATCGTGGATCGGTTGCTTCCAATCCAAGGTTCCATCGATTGAGAGATATTTCAGCGAACGACTCAAAGCCAACCCATTGAAGTCTCTTACTCTTCGTAGGTTTTCGATGTGAAGTGACTGCAAATTCGGAAGTTTCCCAACGGGGCCAAGGTCATCAAATCCGGAAACATATTCGAGAACAAGTTCCTTGAGGCTCTCAATTCCAGAAAGTGTATCCAGTGATTTCGGACGGGCATGCGTTATGCGCAGAGAGTGGAGCTGGGGCAGTTTTGCCAATGCCATTAGTTGACATTGCGAAGGCTCATGGAGCGTCAGCTCTCTTAGATCGCCAAAATCAAATATGGATTCCCAGTTCCGATCATTTCGGGTGACCGTCAGGCACTTTGCGTCTGCGGGTGCGTCAAGCAGGTCGCCGAAATGCGCTCTCCAGCGCTCTCTGTTGGGGACAATGGTCCAGTAACCGTGTTCGCGATCCAGGGAGTCGCCGAAGTGGTGTTTCAACAAGATTCCCCCGAGACAGTCTGTACTGCAAGACAGGCTAAACCAGCCCCAGCTTCTCCAGTTTGGCCGCCAGCTTGCCCGGCAGCGCATCGCCGATATCCTCACCGGGGGCGAGGTCTGCAGGCGGCTCGCCCTTTAGGTAGCGCCAACCCTGATGCGCGCGTTTGGGGCGGGGGTGAACGCGGATCAGTTCGGGTTTCAGCTCGATCCGCCAGCGCCTGTCTTCGCCCTGCGTGAAGCCGGTGATCTCCGATCTGGCGACGATGCTGTGCTGGTGGATCCAGTAAAGCGATCCGCCGACGCACTCCTCCCACTTCGTTGGCCGGTATTTGGTGGTCAGGTATGGGCTGCGACGCCCAGCATACCAGCTTTCGATATCGGAATAGCTTTGCGCACCAAAGGCGATCTTGGTCAGGTGGAGGGGCATGGAGTTAATCTGGCGCGTGCGCGGCAGAGATCAACCCATCGGCACCAATCCGCTCACAACTGCAAGGCCGAGGAATGCGAAAAAGCCCATCGAATCCGTGATCATCGTCACAAACACGCTGGAAGCGACCGCGGGGTCTTGCTTGAGGCGTTCGAACACGACCGGGACGAGCACCCCAGCCAGGCCCGCAACCACGATATTGATGATCATCGCCGCAGCGATCACCACGCCCATCATCGGGGTAAACAGCAGCGCCGCAGCAATGCCGATCAGCACCGCCACCGTCGCCCCATTGAGCAGCGCCACCCGCAACTCGCGCCAGACGATCCGCCAGGTGTTCGATCGCGTGAGCTGGTTGGTCGCGATCGCGCGCACCGCCACCGCCATGGTCTGAGTCCCGGCATTGCCGCCGATGCTGGCGACGATCGGCATCAGCACTGCGAGCGCCACCAGCTTCTCGATCGCAGCGCCGAAGAACGCGATGATCGCGCTGGCTACCACCGCCGTGCCGAGATTGGCGATCAGCCAGCGCACCCGGCTCGAATAGGCTTCGGCAATCGGCTCGTTGATGTCGCCGTCGCCGGCACCCGAGAGCAGCAGCGCGTCCTCGCCCGCCTCTTCGGAAATGATGTGGACGATATCGTCGACCGTGATCTGCCCGACCAGGCGGCCGTCCTCGTCGACCACCGCGGCAGAGATCAGCGCGTATTTCTGGAACATCAGCGCGACTTCTTCCTGATCCATCGTCACCGGGATCAGCGTCTGGTCGCGCTTCATCACGTCGGTCAGCTTGATGTTGCGCGGTGTGGTCAGGATCCAGTTGAGCGCGCAGGTGCCGACCGGGTGATGCGAAGTGTCGATCACGAACACTTCGAAAAAATCGTGTTCGAGATCGCCCGCATCGCGCAGGTAATCGATCAGGTCGCCGACGCTCAGATGCTCGGGCACCGCCATGAAGTGGCGGTTCATCAGGCGCCCGGCGGTCTCTTCCGGGTAGGATAGCGCGCTTTCGACCGCTGCCTGCGTCTCCGGCTCGAGCTCGGCGATGATCGCCTTCTGGTCGCTCTCGTCGAGGTCTTCGAGCAGCTGCACCGCATCGTCGGTTTCGAGCTGTTCGGCGATTGTCGCGACCGCTTCCGGCTCGAGCGCTTCCATCATCAGCTCGCGGACGTGATCGTTGAGCTCGGCGACCACTTCGCTCGACATCAGATCGGTGATGGCCGCTGCGAAGGTCGTGCGATCATCGCTGTCGAACAGTTCGATCAGGTCGGCGATATCGGCCGGGTGGAGCGGCTCGACCAAATCGTAAACCGCAGTCTTGTCGCCCGACGCCAGCGCGTCTTCGACAGCATGCACGAATCCGGGCTTGAGTCGGTTTTCCTTGTCGTGCCGCTCGTCATCGATGCGGTCGTCCGGACGCACCTCTTCTTCCGGCGCATCGGCAACCGCAAGATCGTCTTCGAGAGGCGTCTGATCGACCATAGGCGCGGGTTTAGATGCGAAGGGGCGAAAAGCAAGGCAAGTGGGTGACTCTGCTGCGCAAACTGGCTAGGCCCGCGTCAAATCTTCAGGAGACAATCGATCATGGCCGACAAACTGACTTTCACGCTCGACACCGGAGATGGCGAGGGCAAGGACGTCGTCATCAAGCTGCGTCCCGACCTGGCCCCGGGCCATGTCGAGCGCATCACCGAACTCGCCGGCGAAGGCTTCTACGATGGCGTGGTGTTCCACCGCGTGATCCCCGGCTTCATGGCGCAGGGCGGCGACCCTACCGGGACCGGCATGGGCGGCAGCGACAAGCCCGACCTCAAGGCCGAGTTCAATTCCGAGCCGCATACTCGTGGCACATGTTCGATGGCGCGCACCCAGGTGCCTGACAGCGCCAACTCGCAATTCTTCATCTGCTTCGAAGATGCCGAATTCCTCGACGGGCAGTACACCGTCTGGGGCCAGGTCGAGAGCGGTATGGAGTACATCGACGCGCTGCCCAAGGGCGAACCGCCAGCGGCTCCGGGCAAGATCGTGAAAGCGACCGTGGGATAATGCCGCTAAAGCGCCGCCGATCACCTGCTGAGAAGAAGGCGCTGTCCTACGCCAAGGACCGCCGGAACCTGCATGGTGAAAATGACAAGGCGTCGCGCAAGAACATCCCACGCAGCAGAGCGCGCAGCCACCGAGCGAACAGGCGCAAGGCGGCTGCCAAGCTCGGCCGCTACGAACAGATGGATGCCGATACGGCAGCGCTTGAAGAAAACGCGATGCTGAGCGACCTCGATCGCTTGAAACGATGGAAGAAGTGGCCCGATCAGAGCCTGTCGGAAAGGGTCGAGCGACAGAAGGCGCGCCGCGAATTTCGCGACGGTCGCAAGTCGTGGTCGAAGAAGTGTTCGCAAGTCGCCAAGCAGCGCGGATTGGACGGCTATGGCCGTAGCTGGAGCGGCAGCGAGGATGCCTCTTCGATGTTTACGATCGAAGGCGGCAAGCTGGTGCAGGTGAAAGTCGATTGATTCGAAGATTCACAGCCGCACTATGCATGGCGATGCTGGCGGGCTGCGTTTCCTATCCCGACATCCTCCAATCGCGTTCGTCATGCGCGATGGAGCCGGGCGGGTGGTGCTCTTTCATCAGCAAGGCTGCAGTCGAGGCGTATCCTTATGCGATCGCTTCGGCCAATGCCTATCACGATGACGATGATATATACCAGTTCTCGGAAGAGACAGAGCGACTGCTGAAAGCGCTCGATCGTCTGCCGATAGAATCGCGGGATGAGAGCAAGGGATTCGACTATCAGATCTTTGCGCTGAAGAAGGTCGATGACGGCACGACCGACGAAGCCATGATCATCGCGTTTCGCGGGACAGATCCGGCCGTGAACGACCTTTTCTATGGCACACTTCGCAGTGATCAGATCGATCTGGCTCTGACCTATTTCGAGCGTGAGCGGGCGCGCTTTCCTGCGGACGCCAAATGGATTGCGACAGGGCATTCATTGGGCGGGGCGCTGGCAACCGAGGTCTCGCTTGCCAATGACGACGTGGCTGCGTGGAGCTTCAACCTCTCGCCGTTCTATCGCGGGCATGCCGTGCGGAATGCCGACAAGCGCACCGTGATCAATGAACGCGGCGAGTTCCTGGAGGGCTTCCGCAAGAACAAGCCGCTGTCGGCCACCAATGTCTTTTCGGTTAACTGCAAGCCGCAGAAGAAGCGCTTCACCAAGCACAAGATCCGCACGATCGGCGACTGCCTGATCTGGATCGCCGCCTATCACGACAAGACCGCGCTGCAGTTCATCGAGGCGAATGCGGTTTCGAAGTTTCCGATCACCAAACCGCCGGTCGAATGCGATCTGATCGGCGACAGGCATCCGGGTCGTTACGGTGAACGGACCAAGCCCTGCCTGCATGTTGCCAGACGCCCGAAAGGGGAGCGCGATTGAGATGGAGCAGGTGCTTGGAAAGGTTAGCGCAGTTTTGGCCGATGCCAAGGATCCGTGGTGGATCATAGGGAGCGCGGCGGTTGCGCTGCATGGCGGGGAGCCGGGCATGATCGCCGATGTGGATGTCATCACATCGCGCTGCGATCTCGATACGCTGTACGAAAGGCTCCCGCTCACCGCCACGCCCGACACAACCAAGGATTTCTTCCGGTCCGAACGGTTCGGGCGCTGGTCCGAGCCGGAGCTCGACGTCGAATTCATGACCGGGCTCGAAGTGCGGGTCGATGGTGTGTGGCATAAGGTCGAGCCCCAGACGCGGCAGGCCTTCGAAGTGGGCGGCGCGACGGTCTACGCACCCGAACGCCCGGAGTTGATCGCCATGCTGCACCAGTTCGGGCGTGAGAAGGATCTGCGAAGGGCGGCGACGCTCGTGCGAAATTGAGCTAGCGTCGGCACATTGCTACCTTTCACGTCAAGATGATGGACCACAAACAACCAAGGCTCGTGATGTCTTTCGAGGCGGTCGGCGTAATCTCGGTATTCGTCGATCTCATCTACGCCACGAGCATAGGCCCGATTGACGTCCTTTTCGCCGGGATCTGCCTTGCGATGGTTTTCGGTGTGAGCAGGTTACGCAAGAACTGGGTCAGGCTACTCATGATCGTATTGCTGATCGCGTCGGTGTGCTTCTCCATGTTCGGTTACGTTGAGCATTTTGAGCTGTTTGCCGATTCACCGATCTTGGAACACCTTCTATTTGCGCTCGTGGTCATCCTGTACCTCGTTCAGTTGGCGCTCCTTTTCACCAGGGAAGTCGAGAATTGGGTTTTGGAGCCCCGGCAGATCGCCAAAGCACGAGATTGAACCCGCGCGCCATTCCCGCTAAACGCGCGCCAATCATGAAACCGCAAACCCCTCCCAAGACCTATCGGGTCAAGAGCTTCGGCTGTCAGATGAACGTCTATGACGGCGAGCGCATGGCCGAATTGCTGGGCGAGAAGGGCATCGAGCCTGCGCCCGAAGGCGAGGAAGCCGATCTGGTTGTCCTCAACACCTGTCACATCCGTGAAAAGGCGGCGGAGAAAGTTTATTCGGATATCGGGCGGCTCAAGAAGGAAGACGGATCCAAGCCGATGATCGCAGTCGCCGGCTGCGTTGCGCAGGCCGAAGGCGAAGAGATTATGGCGCGCGCGCCGGCGGTCAGCATGGTGGTCGGCCCGCAAGCCTACCATCGCCTTCCCGACATGCTCGACAAGGCCGTGAAGGGCGAACGCGCGACCGACACCGACATGCCGGCGATCGCCAAGTTCGAGGCATTGCCCGCGCGCAAGAAACGCTTTCCTACCGCGTTTCTGACCGTGCAGGAGGGGTGCGACAAATTCTGCACCTATTGCGTGGTGCCCTACACCAGAGGTGCCGAAATCTCTCGTCCGTTTGCAGATCTCGTGGACGAAGCGCACCGACTGGTCGACAGCGGGGCGCGCGAGATAACCCTGTTGGGGCAGAACGTGAATGCCTGGAGCGGCGAGGGCGTGAAAGGTGACACAATCGGCCTCGACGGGTTGATAAGAGAGCTTGCCAAGATACCGGATTTGCAGCGTATTCGCTACACAACCAGCCATCCCAACGATTTTACGGAAGGGCTGGTTGCGTGTCACGGTGAGGTCGACAAACTGATGCCTTATCTGCACTTGCCGGTGCAGTCGGGTAGCGACCGGGTCTTGAAGGCGATGAACCGCCAGCACACGGCGGAGCGCTATCTGCGATTGCTCGAAGAAGTGCGGGCTGCACGGCCCGATATCGCGCTGTCGGGCGATTTCATCGTTGGTTTCCCTGGCGAGACCGAGGCCGAATTCGAGGAAACGCTCAGCATCGTCGACGAGGTGCGCTACTCGCAGGCGTTCAGCTTCAAGTATTCGCCGCGCCCCGGCACGCCGGCTGCGACGATGGACAATCAGATCGCCAAAGAGGTGATGGACGATCGGCTGCAGCGCCTGCAGGCGCGCCTGAACCGCGATCAACTGGCCTTCAACGAGGCGAGCATCGGCAAAACCTGCGATGTGCTCGTCGAGCGCAAAGGCAAGCATGCCGGTCAATGGCTGGGCAAATCGCCGTGGCTGCAATCGGTGTGGTTTGAAGGTGAAGCCGAAATCGGTGACATGGTCAGCGTCGATCTGGTCGAAGCCGGCCCCAATTCGATCCGCGGCACTCGCCTCGCCACAGCCGACCGGCAATCGGCGGCATAGGATCTTCAATGGCTTCGCAGTTCTGGGATCGCGGATACGAAGTCATCGAAGGGCTGATCGATCCATCGCACATCGCCATGTCGTCGAAGTCGATGGACCTCTCCTTCGGGAAAGGCGAAATGCGCAAGCGCGACAGCGGTTATGTCCATGGCGGCGAAGACGAATATGGACCCGTCGTCGGCGAGTTGCTGCTGCGCCATTGCAAGCCCGCTATCGAAGCGGTCGTCGGCCGCGAATTGGTCGAATCCTATGCCTATTGGCGGATCTACAAGCCCGGTGCCGAACTGCTCAAGCACAAGGATCGTCCCGGCAGCGAGATCGCCGTTTCGATCACGATCGAGGCCGATCCGGCGGATGATATCTGGCCGCTCAAGCTGGAAGACATCCATGGCAAAGAAGAGACGCTGGTGCTCCAGCCCGGTTCGGGCATCGTCTATCGCGGGCACGAAATCCCGCACTGGCGCGACAAGCTGACCGGGAAATCGCAGAAGCAGTTGATGCTGTTCTACATCCTCAAGGATGGCGAGTTTACCGATTATTTCTTCGATGGACGCGAAGACGATCCGCTCACCCGCGACCGCGTTTAGGGCCGCGCACGCGCTAGCTGCCGTCCCCGGCTTCGACCTGCTCCAAGTCGATCGCCCTGGAGGAGACGGCGCCGAAAATGCGCGATGAAGAGGCATTGCGAGGCAGGCTGTAGAGTTTCGCGATCAGCGCGCGATCGAACTCGGTCAGCCCGTCCGGAGCAGGTTCCTCGCCGAACAGCGCGAGGATTGTGTCCGCCGGAAGGCCATCGCCGCCGGTCACGCTCTCGGTGCCGACAAAGGCTCGCATCGACGCATAATCGGCGAGCTGCTGCAATGTCTTGTCCTTGGCTGCGTTGAATTCGATCAACATCATTGCGCCCGTGATCTCGTTGGTGACGGAGTGCGAAAGCCGACTGTTGAGGCGGACATTGTTGAGTCCGGCAAGCGCAGTCAGCGGACGGCCGTCAAAATCGCGCAGCTCGCTGATGTTCCATGCGCGAACCGGGCCTTCCTCATCGATAACCCGCTGCTTCTGGTAGCTGAGCAGATGGCTGATCGATTCCGATTCGAGATTGAGCCACGTCTCTGCCGGCCCGACGCTCTCGGCGAGAAACACGACTTTCAGGTTTGGCTTGCAGTTCTTGCGCTTGCGTTCGCCAGGACCGAACGCTTCGGCATTTTCCCTGATCCGCAGTTCGACAGTCTCGGTGTCTTCCGGCGACAACCCGACGACTTTCGGGCACACCGGCAGGAAGAAGCGCGCTATCGGATACCCGTCGCGCGGTTTGCGAACGACCTCGCGCGCCATCCGGCGGATCTGCGTCCGGCGTTCCGATTCCGTCGGCGGAGCGGTGACGATGATCTGGTCGCGGTCGACTTGCGGCTCGGTCCCGTCTGTCACCGGCGCAGGCTGGGCAGCCATCAGCAGCGGAGCCAGGATCAGAGCTTCAATCGGCATCTTCCATCAACTCCACCCGGTTGAAACGCCACGAGAATTCGATCCTCACTGTGCTGAGACGATGATGAACCCATTCTGACTTTCCACTGCGCTGCGGGCGGTGAGTATTTGCGATACCGCCAATTCGCCCTACGGTCGCGTGCATGAGCCAAGAATTCTGGGATCGCGGCTACGTGGTCATCGATGATCTGCTTGATCCCGACCAGGTCGAATTCGTGTCCAAGGGCATGGATGTCTCGAAGAAGTCCGGCCTGATCCGCGATCGCGGGGCCAAGTTCATTACCGAAGCCGAAGATGAGTATTCCCCGATTCTCGGTGAGCTGCTGCTGCGTGATTGCCGGGATAGAATCGAACAGGCGGTCGGTCGGGAATTGCTGCAATCCTATGCCTATTGGCGCATCTATCGCCAAGGTGCCGAGCTGACCCCGCACACGGACCGCGCGTCGAGTGAGCTGGCGGTTTCGATCACGATCCGCACCGATCCGGACGGGCAAGTCTGGCCGATCAACGTGGACGATCTCCAAGGCAATGAAGTGAACATCCCGCTGCCGCCAGGGTCGGGGATCGTCTATCTCGGGCACTCCGTGACCCATTGGCGCGAACCGCTTGATGCTCAAGCGCACAAGCAGCTGATGCTGTTCTACGTCCTCAAGGACGGCGATTTCAGCACGCATGCCTTTGACGGTCGCGAAGAGGATCCGCTGGCCGGCGCCTCCGCCTGAGTTTTGACTTTGCGGTTACAGCTCGGTGACTTTCCACCACGACATGGGCCTGCCTAACTTGCTTTGCTGTTCGTGCGGCTTACCTTTCCGACTCAGGCAACTTGCCAACAGCAAAGGACCATATGGGCCGCAGACCAACCCGTTCCGTCGATCCGGCGATTTCGCCCGATCCCATCCCGACTCGCGAATCTCGCCGTGCCAGCGTGGAGCTGAGTTTTGAAGATCAATCGCTGCTGGGGCCGCTCTTCGGACAATTCGATGCCAATCTGGTGCAGGTCGAAAACCGTCTATCGGTCATGATCCACGCCCGCGGCGACAAAATCCTGATCGAAGGGCCGGAGGACAATGTCGCGCGCGCCCGCGAGACGCTGAACACGATGTATGATCGCTTGGCGATGGGACAGGATCTTGACGCTGGAGCGATAGAAGCGCTGATCGCGATGTCGAACGAGCCAACTCTTGAAGGGATCATTTCCGGCGAAAAGGAATCGCCGCCGATCATGATCCGCACAAGGCGCAAGACGATTGTCCCGCGCAGCGCCACGCAGGTCACCTATATGCGCAGCCTGGCGCGCGACGACATCATCTTCGCGCTTGGGCCGGCCGGCACCGGCAAGACCTATCTCGCGGTTGCGCAGGCGGTCAGCCAGCTGATCACTGGCAGCGTCCAGCGCCTGATCCTGTCACGTCCTGCCGTGGAAGCGGGCGAGAAGCTCGGTTTCCTGCCCGGCGATATGAAGGACAAGGTCGATCCGTATCTGCGCCCGCTTTACGACGCATTGTACGATTGCATGCCGCCCGAGCAGGTCGAGCGGCGGATCGAAAGCGGCGAGATCGAGATTGCGCCGATCGCCTTCATGCGTGGACGGACGCTGGCCGATGCTTTCGTGATCCTCGACGAAGCGCAAAACACCACGCGCGAGCAGATGAAGATGTTCCTCACCCGCTTCGGCCAGAACAGCCGAATGGTGATCTGCGGCGACCCCAAACAGGTCGATATCCCCGGCGGCGACGCGATGAGCGGGCTGGCCGATGCGGTCGGCAAGCTCGAACAGGTCGAAGGCTTCGGCACAATCCGCTTCACCGCCGCCGACGTGGTCCGCCACCCGATCGT
>CAZJZO010000063.1:0-20627 GCA_964550495.1 uncultured Porphyrobacter sp.
CATGTATGTCGGCTTCTCGCGCCAGACGCTCGGCGCAGAGCGGGCCAGCCTGGGTGACTTCGCGCTTACGTCCACCGGCGTACGCGGTGCCGCAGAAGGCCGCCAGACCTTCGCCGGAATGCGGCTCGGTTACGCAATCGGCGTGGCTCCAGGCTTCGAATTCGGCCCAGTCGCAAGTGTCGACTATGTCCGCAGCAATATCGGCGGATATGACGAGGTGGGCGCTGGTGCCTTTGGACTCAGTGTCCACGGACGCGATTTCACTTCGGTGGGATCGAAAGTTGGCCTGATGGGCGCGCTCGATACGAAGCTTGGTCGCACCAGCACGCTGAGCGCGTTCGGTTCGGTCGCCTATGCGCGCGAACTGGCGGACACTCAGGATGTCGTCACGGCGAACTTCTTCGGTGCACCCGAGGCTCCGTTCTCGATCGTCAACGAGCTCGATGGAGACTGGGTCTCGATCAATGCCGGAGTGGAGATGGCTTTGGGCAATCGCCTGAGCCTAAGCGCCAGCGGCACGTCGGATCTCGGTCGCGGGGTGCTGACAAACAACCAGGGCCGCATGACGGTAAGCTGGAAGTTCTGATCGCCGAACCTGGCTCGTCAATGACGCGGGCTAGCACAATGAAAGCCCCCGCGCCGAACATCATCGGCGCGGGGGCTTCCTTTTGCGGCATGCTCGAAACTGGACAGGCTGGCGCGGCTGCATCAGTGTAACCTCTTGCGAGCTGCCGCGTATCCGTATGCGACAGGCAATTCGGGAGGGAACACGATGAGCGCGGTACTCGATGGGCTGACGTCCTTATTCATCTTCATGGTCGGCCTTGTGGTCTTGGCGGTCATCGTGCTGTTTTTCATCGACCGTTACCAGACCGCTGACACGGTTCGCCGGAACTATCCGGTCATCGGCCGGATGCGGTATATCCTGAGCGATCTCGGCGAGTTCTTCCGGCAGTATTTCTTCGCGATGGACCGCGAGGAAATGCCCTTCAACCGGGCACAGCGCGAATGGGTCAACGAAGCTGCGCGCAAACATTCGACCAATGTCGCCTTCGGTTCGACCCGCAATCTCGAGCCGGTGGGCACGCCGATCTTCGTCAATTGTCCCTGGCCGACATTGGAGGAAGACGCAGTCAAGGCTCCGCCAATGGCGATCGGTGCAGGCGCAGCGCGAACGCCCTACGAAGCGCCTTCTATCTTCAATATCTCGGGCATGAGCTATGGCGCGCTCTCGACTCCGGCAGTGCGCGCGCTGTCGAACGGTGCGGCCAAGGCCGGATGCTGGATGAACACCGGCGAAGGTGGGTTGTCTCCCTACCATCTCGAAGGCGGCTGCGACATCGTGTTCCAGATCGGCACCGCGAAATACGGCGTGCGCGACGAAGCAGGAAACCTGTCCGACGAAAAGCTGCGCGAAGTGGCCGCGCACGAACAGGTCCGCATGTTCGAACTCAAGCTGTCGCAGGGAGCCAAGCCCGGCAAGGGCGGCATCCTGCCCGCAGCCAAGGTCAATGAAGAGATCGCGCAGATTCGCGGAATCCCGGTCGGCGAAGCCTCGATCTCTCCCAACCGCCACACCGATATCGGCAATATCGGCGAGTTGCTCGACATGATTGCGCGGATCCGCGAGGTGACCGGCAAGCCGGTCGGGTTCAAGACCGTTGTTGGCGCCTATGGCTGGCTGCAGGAGCTGTTCGCCGAGATCAACCGACGCGGGGTCGAAAGCGCGCCCGATTTCATCACCGTCGATGGCGGGGATGGCGGAACGGGCGCCGCGCCTATGCCGCTGATTGACAATGTCGGCCTGACCCTGCGCGAGGCGCTGCCGATGCTGGTCGATTTGCGGGATGAAGCGGGCCTCAAAGACCGTATCCGCGTTGTCGCCAGCGGCAAGCTGGTCACTCCGAGCGAGGTCGCCTGGGCGTTGTGCGCGGGCGCGGACTTCGTGATTTCGGCACGCGGATTCATGTTCGCGCTTGGCTGCATCCAGGCGATGAAGTGCAACAAGAACACCTGCCCCACCGGCATCACCACCCACGACCCGGCGCTGCAACGCGGCCTCGACCCGACCAACAAGGCGGTGCGGGTGCAGAACTTCGTCGAGCAGATGAGGAAAGAGGTCGGCGTGATCGCGCACAGCTGCGGCGTGCCAGAGCCGCGGCGGTTGAAGCGCTTCCATGTCCGACTGGTGTGCCCCGATGGGCGCTCTCGACCGCTTGACGAGCTGTATCCGCCGGTGCAAGCGAAAGAGACTGCGGCGGCCTAGTAGTCGGCGCGAATGGGTTTGGCGACAATATTGATCACATAGTCCTCGGCCACAGCATCGTTGGGGTAACTGTCCTTGTCCCACGAGATCCGGTAAACGTTGCTTGGAAGCTGCACGAAGACATAACGCCCCTCATAGCCCTCCAGCTTCAGCTTTTTGGGACGAGGTCGAATGTATCGCTCCGCTCCTCTTATGGCGGCGCTGTCGAGGATCTTGCCCGCGCTTCGTTTCACGTGGAGCGAATGAAATTCGCCTGCCGGATCGAATATGATCCCGTAATCGACCCGGCCTCCGACTTCTTCGCGAAGCGCACGCGAAGGATAGAAGTCTGCGATTCGCGCTGCCCAACGTTCCGGAGAGCGCAACGGCGGCAGTTCGTCGGGCCAGCTTTCCAGTATCTCTATCTCGCTGCCTTCTGGCAGTACCTCGGCAAAAGGGACACCGGAACGATAGGTCGGATCGCCGGTCAGTAACGCAAGTGTGGCGGATCGCGCCACCTGAGGATCGGGATGTGTCAGGCGGCTTTGATTCACGCGGATCCAGAGGTTGCGGACCCGCAGCAGCTCATCTCCTTGAAGCCGTCCCTCCACATAGGGTGTGTACCAGGAGATAAGCTTCACCGCTGCCTCGTAATCGGGCAGGCCGAGACGCGGGTCGGCAAGTGCCTCCGCCACATCCAGCACAATCGGCCTGTCGAAATCGAGGGTGTTTCTCGTCGTGAATCTTGGCGTGAGGCGCTGAGCAAGTTTCAGGTTGAAATACCGACTGTTCGGGTCGATCAACTCGCGCAAGATCAACCGGTCGCGTGCCGGATTGTTGCCGAACCTTTCCAATGACGCCGTCCAGTAATCGTCGGAAAGGAGCACCGAGCGGACCTCACTTTCCTCGAACCCGCCGGGCAGCCCGTCGGTATAGCGTCCGCTTGAGCAAATGCCGCGATGCCATGTCGAACCGAGCAGCCACGTGCCGAGACTTACTTCCCTAAGCCGTTCTTCCGGGTAGTCATCCGGCGCCCATGCGAAGAACAGATCGTAGGGTGAGTTCAACCGACTCCGCCGGACTGGGGTCTTGATCGCTGCATCGACAAGCTCGAAGGCAAAGTCGGGGCGAGGCTTGCATTTTCCGCGACCTTCTCGAAACGCCATCGTCACTTCACGAAGCTCGATAAAGCCACGATAGCCCTTGCGCAGATCGGCCAGCACCTCATCGCGATTGCGCCAGATCTTTCGGCACTGATCGCGAATGTCATAATTGGGGTCGGGCTCTACCTTCAGGACCGGAATTATCGAACAAGCGAGCGCTGGCGAAGATGTAAGCATCGCCACGACGCCGGCCGCCAAGCCAAGCTTTCCCAGGCACCTTCCAGCGGCAGCCCGTATTTCAGCAACAGTCCCCATAGTCCCACGATACCAGCAACTTGCGAAAGTGTCAGGGGGCGTCATAAGCCGGGTTCTGTCTCCGCAACCGGTATCTCTTGGGACCAGCCCAAAGAGACCTAAACTGCGGTGGCAGCCATTCGTCTAGGCGACTTGTCGCCAAGTCGCTCAAGCAGCCAACCCGGGCCTCTCGGAGCGAAGCGCTCCTGCCTTGCGGCGCGAGGCCCCTATTTGGCCTTGCTCCGGGTGGGGTTTGCCATGCGGACGCTGTTACCAGAGCCCCGGTGCGCTCTTGCCGCACCCTTTCACCCTTGCCTGTGAGCTTTAGGCTCCATCGGCGGTATACTCTCTGTGGCACTTTCCCTGAGCGCCGCCCCGAGAGACGACACCCGGCGGGCGTTACCCGCCACCCTTGCTTCGTGGAGCCCGGACTTTCCTCGGTGTCTGATGACAACGCGGCTGCCTCGGCCCCCTGACGGGGCTGCACATATGGATTTACGGCGGATTTGTGAAGGGAAAGGCCTAGGCAGCGGCTTTGGCGTCGGGCTCCATCCAGAGCAGCATGGCTTCGTCAAGCGCCGACCGTCGGATCTCTTCGGCCGTTTCGGTCCCCGGCAATGCACGTGCGATCACCATTCCGCCCACGCACATCGCAGCCAGCGCGCGGGCGCGTCTCGCGCGCTCAGGCGGATCGCCTTCAAGGTTGTACTCGAACAGGCTGACCATCCCTTCGAGCAATTCGCGATAGCTATCCTGCACTTGTGGACCGGCGCGTGCGACGTCGGTGGCATAGGCGATGAGCGGGCATTGGTTTTCAACCTGATCGAGGTGATCGCGCGATAGGTACGATGCCACCATCCGCTTCGCCATTTCGACCTGTCCGGCAGTGGGATCGACCCCAGCGTCTTCCCGCCAGGTAGCGCCCTGCCCGTTGAGAAAGCTCGCCGTAGCAGCGGCGAACACGGCTTCCTTGCTGTCGAAATGCGAATAGAAGCCGCCGCGGGTCAGCCCCGCCTCCGCCATCAATTGATCAATCGAGACATTGTCGAAGCCGTGGCGATTGAACAGACGCCGGGCAGCCTCGACTATGCGCGCTCGCACTCGCTGCTTGTGCTCCTTCGAATAGGGCATTCGTGCTCCTCACATGCTGCCGTGGGACACCGCATATCACAGCTCAAACTATGTTCTTGAACATATTTAGGTCGCTGCAAGATTGGCACTTCCAATCAGACAGGAGAGAAAAATGCCAAAATTTGCCTTCATCTATCGCAACGCCCAGCCGCCCCAGACGCCGGAGGAAGGTCAGAAACACATGGAGGCGTGGCGCGCCTGGTCTGCCGGATTGGGCGATGCGATGATCGAACCGGGGATGCCTTTCAGCCAGGCCGTTACCGCCGACAAGGACGGGGTCAGCCGCAAGGGCGACGAGGCAGTATTCAACGGTATCAGCATCGTTGAAGCAGCCACCTGCGAAGAAGCTGGCGCGATGGCGGCCGCGTGCCCTCACCTTTCACTGGGCGGTGACATCGTTGTTGCCGAGGGCATGGATATGGAAATGTAGCGAATTGAGCCGGAGCGTTGCCTCGATGCCGCTCCGGCTCAAAAAATTTTGACGATCAATCGCCCTCGCCGCCGGTATCTTCGGAAGACTCTTCCGAAGCGAGCAACACTTTCCAGATCAATGCGCCCAACGCCGCGCCGACGAGCGGTGCAACCCAGAACAGCCAAAGTTGTGGCACGGCTGCCGTGTCGGCATAGAAGGCAACGCTTGTTGATCGAGCTGGATTGACGGAGGTGTTGGTCACCGGGATCGAGATCAGGTGGATCAGCGTCAACGCCAAGCCGATCGCGATGGGAGCAAAGCCAGCCGGTGCTTTCGGCGATGTCGCGCCAAGAATGACGATCAAGAAGCCGGCTGTCAGGACAATCTCGATGATCAAGGCGGCGGTCATGGAGTATCCGCCCGGTGAGAGCTCGCCATAACCATTGGAGGCAAATCCGCCGGCCGAGAAATCAGGCGCGCCACTTGCGATCAGGAACAAGAGACCGGCTGCCACGAACGAGCCGAGCACTTGAGCCACCCAGTATGGGGCGAGTTCGCCGTAGCTGAAGCGACCTCCAACCGCGAGACCTAGCGAAACGGCGGGATTGAAATGGCCGCCGGAGATGTGCCCGACCGCGTAAGCCATCGTCAAAACCGTCAGACCGAATGCCAGCGATACGCCGACAAATCCGATCCCCAGCTCCGGGAAAGCGGCTGCGAGCACGGCGGAGCCGCATCCCCCGAATACCAACCAAAATGTGCCGAAAAACTCGGCCGCGAGCTTCTTCATCATCGTCGATCCCTCCCAAGGACGAGTGCGCATACCTGCGCGTTATGAATTGGCTTAGAGCAGGATTCCTCCGGTTCGGACGTATAAACTTGTAAATTCTCCTTCGCCGCTCACCGCGACGCTCCGCGATCCCTGTCGAGCAAGAGTTGGAACAGGATCGCGCCGATCTGCTGGTCGACCTGGCCATCGATAATCTCTGGACGCCAGCGACGCTGGAACGCCTCGACCGCTTTTTCCGGCTCCGAGATATCGTATCCGAAACGCTCCAATGCGAGCATGAATGCACCATCGTTCTGGAACGGGTCACCCAATTCGAGCTTCGCCGGCTTGGCGAGACAGAGTCCATATTCGGCCAACCGGTCCCAGGGAAACAACTCACCGGGATCGACTTTGCGCGCCGGCGCGACGTCGGAATGTGCGACCACATTGGCGCGCGGGATATCATGCTGCCTGACGATCCGCTTGAGCAGGGGAATCAAGGCGTCAATCTGCGCCGTGGCGAATTCGCGGTAGCCAAGCTCGTGCCCGGGATGATCCAGCTCGATGCCGATACTGGCCGAATTCACGTCTTTGACACCACGCCAGAACGATCGTCCGGCATGCCAAGCGCGGTGCTCTTCGTGCACCAGCCGAATGACCTCGCCTTCCTCGGTGATCAGATAATGGGCGCTGACCTGCGCTTCGGGGTCGGTCAGCCTTTCCAGCGCTGTCTCCACCGGCTTCATCTCGGTGTAGTGCAGCACCGCCATAGTTACCGGCGAGGCACGCTCGTTGAAGTTCGGCGAAAGCTGGGTGCGGTGGACCAGCTCGTCCGGCTCTCCGCCAACTGGATCCTCCGGCTTGAACCCCATTCCTATCCGATCATACCATCTGGCTGGGGCAGGACCGCGCCCAGCACCAGCGTGTTGTCGGCAATCTTGTATTGCAGCCCGCCGCCGAGCTCTTCGGCCACGAGTGCGATCATATGGGCGGCTGCGGTACGGCTCGACAATTCGCTGGGGGGCAGTTCGCCCTGCAGCGCCTGCCCGATCACCTCGTCAAACGCGATCCGCTCTCCCTGCGCCCGGGCAACGATTTCCGCGTTCCCGTCGCGCATCTCGGCCCCGATATCGAGCTTTCCACCGCGCACCAGGGCGTCCAGAGCGATCTGAGCCAGGTTGAGCATCACTTTGACCGCCGGTTTCGGAAGGCTGTTTTCGGTCAGTGCCCAATTGAGTTCGACGCCCTTGGCATCGCTCGCCAACGCGGTGATGACATCCCGTGCCTCCTCGATTGGCACCGCATCGCCAAAACCGCCCGCTGCGCCAAATGCCAGCCGGAAGAACTTGAGCTTGTCGGTGCTGATCTTGGCGCTTTGTTCCAGCAGTTCGACGCATTTGTCCCGCATTTCGGGATCTTTCTCGTCGGCCAGCAATTCGAGCCCGTTCGAAAGCGCACCGACCGGGCTGAGCATGTCGTGGCACAGGCGCGAACACAGCAGGGCGGCGAGATCGGTTTGCGAAGTCATGGACACACCTCTAGCTCTTGATCATCTCTATGAAAACCACGTCGCGCTTGGCCTTCCCCCGCCTAAGACGGGGCAAGGGATTGCCCCATGGAAGTTCGCGCCGACTGCGCCGGGAACCCATCAATTCATAGGTTTGGGCCACAAATCTCTCCCGATCGTCTTCCCAGAACCTCACATTCCTGCTGGCCACAATCGCCCATATCCGGCCATCCTTTGCCGACAGCGCTTTGTCCGTTTCAGACGGATAGGGCTTCCCAAAAGGATGCGAGTGATAGTAGCCCAAGACCGCCGGACCGCCTGAACGCTCAATGCGGTGCGCATCGAGGAGAGTTTGAGGATCGATCTCAAACCGGTGCGCTGGGTCCGGATGCACGTTACGCGCCGGTCGAACGATCTGGATCCTGCCAAATCGGCCGAGCAGAAGACCGCAGCATTCATTCGGGAAAGCGGCACGAGCCTCTTCGATCAGCCGCGCATGCACCGACTCGGCTACCCATAAATCCCCATTCTGAGTTCGCTTCACACGCATGAGTGCTGCATATCCGATCCTTGCACTTCGACAAGCGAGATGCGGCCCGCTAAGGGGCAGCGTGGACAAGATGCAGATCATTTCCGGCAGGATTGGCGCGGCAGGGCGGCTCGACAAGGCGTTGGCGGATGCGACCGAATTGTCGCGAGCGCGGGTGCAGGCGCTGATCGATCAGGGGCATGTAGAGCTCGAAGGCGAAGTCGCTTCCTCACCTTCCAGCAAGGTTCTGGCTGGCGCCGCCTTCTCCATCAACGTCCCGGCAGCTTCCGAACCCGAGGCCCGGCCACAGGACATCCCGCTCAATATCGCGTTCGAGGATGAGCACCTGATCGTGGTCGATAAGCCGGCAGGCATGGTGGTCCACCCTGCGGCGGGCAATCCCGACGGAACGCTGGTCAATGCGCTTTTGCACCATTGCAAGGGCCAGCTGAGCGGCATTGGTGGCGTAGCCCGTCCCGGCATCGTACACCGGATCGACAAGGATACGTCAGGCCTGCTGGTCGTCGCCAAGAGCGATGCCGCGCATGAAGGGCTGGCCGCTCAATTTGCCGCGCACACGGTCCACAGGCGCTATTTGGCGATCTGCGGCGGCCATCCCGATCCCGCCGAAGGCACAATTTCGGGTCGAATCGGGCGATCGGACGCCAATCGCAAGAAAATGGCTGTGCTCGAAAAGAATTCCTCGCGCGGCAAACACGCGGTTACCCATTACAAGCTTCTTCAAGGGCTCGAATCGAGCGCATTGATCGAATGTCGGCTTGAGACCGGGCGAACCCACCAGGTGCGCGTTCACTGCGCGTCAATCGGCCATGCGCTATTAGGAGACCCTCTATACGGCAGTACGCCCAAACCCATCAAATCGGTGCTTAAATCGCTGAATTTTCAGCGACAGGCGCTGCACGCGGCGGAATTGGGCTTTCTACACCCTTTGACACAGGAAACTGTCAAGTTCGAAACCCCTCTACCCTCTGATATGCGGGAACTAATCGACGAACTTATGCGTTGTAATCGATGAAAAGCGCACCCAAATGCGCAATTCTCGCGTATATGTAACCGAGTGGCCCAAAACGTCGGATGCCCATCAGGGGTCCGGCATCAGCGGTCGACACTGGAAAGGTTAGGATCATAGTGAGCAAGAACCCGTCTGTACCGGCGCTCAGCGGAGAGCAGAGCCTCAACCGCTATCTGTCGGAAATCAAGAAATACCCTGTGCTGACTGCCGAGCAGGAATACATGCTCGCCAAGCGTTATCAGGAACACGAAGACCCCGAAGCCGCCGCGCAGCTGGTTTCGAGCCACCTGCGGCTCGTGGCCAAGATCGCGATGGGCTATCGCGGCTACGGCCTGCCGGTCTCCGACCTGATTTCCGAAGGCAATGTCGGCCTGATGCAGGGCGTCAAGAAATTCGAACCCGATCGCGGCTTCCGCCTCGCGACCTACGCGATGTGGTGGATCAAGGCCTCGATGCAGGAATTCATCCTGCGGAGCTGGTCGCTCGTCAAAATGGGCACCACGGCGGCGCAGAAGAAGCTGTTCTTCAACCTTCGTCGGATGAAAAAGCAGCTCGAGGCCTATGACGACACCGACCTGTCGCCGGAGGACGTGACCAAGATTGCCACCGATCTCGGCGTGCCGGAGCAGGAAGTCATCAACATGAACCGCCGGATGATGATGGGCGGCGACGGCTCGCTCAACACGCCGATGCGCAATGGCGAAGACGGTTCGGGCGAATGGCAGGACTGGCTGACTGACGATCGTCCCTTGCAGGATGAGACCGTTGCCGAAGCCGAGGAGGCCCAGGTGCGGCATGAAATGTTGGTCGAGGCGATGGACAGTCTCAACGAGCGCGAGCAGCACATCCTCACAGAACGCCGTCTGACGGAAAAGCCACAGACGCTCGAAGAGCTGTCGCAGGTCTATGACGTATCGCGCGAACGCATCCGCCAGATCGAGGTTCGCGCCTTCGAGAAGCTGCAGAAAGCGATGCAGCGGATCGCGGGTGAGCGGCTGCTGCCTGGAGTAGCGTAAGCGCTAGCTCGGCAGTCGCTCGATCAGAGCGTCGAACACCGAAACATCGAAGCGCCGGGGGTTCTCCTCCGGCGCTTTGCCTTTGAGCTCGGACAACAGTCCATCTAGATCAGGAAACTCCCAGCGGACGCGGCCCGGCAGCACGTCCGACAATATTGTGAACCACTCGATCAAATGAGGCTGAAGTGCGAGATGTTGCTCGAAATTGCCCCGCCTCCGGGTTGGATCGCCTTCTTTCTGAGCCCGCGCCACCGCAGGTTCAATCTGCTTGACGAGGTACAGGTCGGCAAAGCCAAGCCTGCCCTTCGCAATCGCCTCGCGAACAAAGCCCTGCGCGTTTGCGAACTTGTCGGGCCAGTGAAACCCGGCGCGCTCCATGCACCATGAAAAATGGATCTTCATCGGATCGGTGTCGCAGATGGTGAAGCCGTGCTCTTGCTCGATTGCGAGCGCCATCTGAAACTTGCGGACATTGTGCTCGGCCCAGAAGCGCGCGTGATCGTCGAGAGAAGCGTCAGCGCCCGGAAGTTCACCTTGCACCGGGATTTCCGGCACCCAGCGACCATCACCGAACTGGCGCGCATAGGTGGTCTTGCCAGCCGCGCTGATCCCTTCGACCACTACGATCATGCGAGCCTCCGTCAGGAGAGCCGAGCGAGGCTAGTTGGCCGGAGCCAAATCCAGCACCGCTGCGATCATCGCGCGCGTTCCCAGCGTCACGCTTTCGCGTGGGGCAATCTTGAACAAGGGCGAGTGGTGGCTCGGCACTGCAGGGCCACCGGCCGCCTCGGCATCGAAGGCTTGCTGCGGGGTTCCGCCAACCGCGAAGTAATATCCCGGCACGCCCAGATCCTCGGTCACGAAATAGGCGAAGTCCTCTGCACCCATTCCCTTCTGTTCAAACGGCAGGAAAGCTTCTTCGCCAAGATCGCGTTTCATCACCGCATTCAAACGGCGAGCAAGTTCGGGATCGTTGTTGGTTACGGGAGTCCCTTCGCTGACTACAACCTGTACTGGAAGATCGTCAGGAAGGCCGAGCGCCTTGCCGATATTGACCGCGATCCGTTCGATCGAAGCGAGCAATTGCGCACGTGTATCTTCGTCATTGGCTCGCACGGTAAGCTGGAGAGCGGCTTGATCGGAAATGATATTGTGCTTCGAACCGGAGTGGAACGAACCGACTGTGATGACAGCGGGCTTGAGCGGCTGAACTTCGCGGCTGACGATCGATTGCAGCGCGGTGACGATCTGCGAAGCGATATAGACCGGATCCTTCCCGCGATGCGGACTGGCGCCGTGCGCGCCAATACCGGGGACGGTGATATCGACCGAATCCGCGCTTGAATACTGAATGCCTTCCGATGCGCTGACACGCCCCGTCGGCAATTGCGAGGCGACGTGGAAGGCCAGCGCATAGTCGGGTTTGCCAAAGCGCTCGTACAACCCGTCCTCGATCATCGCCTTGGCCCCGCCTACTCGCTCCTCGGCAGGCTGGACGACGAACATCAGAGTCCCGCTCCACTGGTCTCTCATCGCCATCAATCGGCGCGCAGTGCCAATCATCGAAGTGATGTGCACGTCATGCCCGCAAGCATGCATGACCGGATATTCCTGGCCATCCTGCCCAATCTGAGTCGCGGTAGAAGCGTATTCGAGACCCGATTTTTCCAGCACCGGCAATCCGTCCATGTCCGCGCGCAGCAGGATCAGCGGCCCTTCGCCATTGCGGACCATGCCGACAACGCCGGTCCCGCCGACATTCTCGGTCACCTCAACGCCCAGCGCCGCAAGTTCCGCCGCCATCCGCTTGGCGGTGTTGTGCTCGAGGAAAGAAAGCTCCGGAGTGCGATGGAAATGCACGAACAGCTCTTCGAGATGCGCCTCGTAATCCGCCTCGACCGCTTGCGCGATATCGTGATCGTCCGCCGCAGCGGGCATGGCAATGGTCGCACCTGCAAGAGCAATCACGGCGGTGGCGGTACGGATGAGGCGCATTGAATTCTCCATGTTTTCCCCTTGAAGCCTCTCCAAGCATGACAGCGCGCTCGCTGCAAGGCGGGCGTGATTGCGCATCGCACAAAGGGCACCTAGATGCGTGTCCGACCATGATCCGAACCGCCGCCCGCATCCTTGCCAAGACAATCCTGTGGTTCATCGGGATCAGCCTTGCACTCGTCATCGCTTTCAAGTGGATTCCGGTCCCCTTCACCACCACGATGGCGATAGATTCCAACGGCGCAACCAAGGACTGGGAAAGCCTGGAAAACATCGATCCCAACCTCGTTGCAGCAGTCATCGCCGCCGAGGACAGCAAGTTCTGTTCGCACAACGGCTTCGACACCGAAGCCATAGAAAAAGCGATTGAAAACAATGCGAAAGGTGGGCGAATAAGGGGTGGGTCCACGATCAGTCAGCAGACCGCCAAGAACGTTTTTCTGTGGCAGGGCGGCGGTTACTTCCGCAAGGGACTGGAGGCGTACTTCACTTTCTGGATCGAGAATGTCTGGGGCAAACGGCGGATCATGGAAGTCTATCTCAATGTCGCCGAAACCGGAATTGGCACTTACGGCGCGGAAGCCGGGGCTCAGCGCTATTTCGGCAAATCGGCTGCCCGCCTCACTCCTGATGAAGCCTCCCGCATGGCCGCAGCGCTGCCCCTTCCGAAGAAACGCGCGGTCAAGAATCCGAGCGGTTGGCTGGCCCGCCACGGCAACACGATCCAAGCGCGGATCGGAACCGTCAAACGTGACGGGCTCGATTCGTGCGTCTATCAATAGCTTCGATGGGTCAGGCACACGCACATCACCACCATGATCACGTGGATGGGCATGGGCACACCCATACCCCGGCAGATTTCGGTCGGGCCTTTGCCATCGGCATCGTTCTCAATTCGGTCTTCGTTGTGGTCGAGGCTACCTTCGGGTTCCTCTACGGATCGATGGCTCTGGTGGCCGATGCCGGCCACAACCTGTCCGATGTGCTCGCTTTGGTACTCGCCTGGGGCGCAAGCATAGCTGCCAAGCGTCCACCTTCCGATCGCTACACCTACGGATTCAAGAGCTCGACCATCCTTGCCGCCCTTGCCAACGCCCTGCTGCTGGCGGTCGCAATCGGGGCGATCCTGTTCGAGACGATCCACCGCATGCTCGAACCGCAAGAACCGCAAGGTATGGTGATGGTGGTGGTCGCCGGGATCGGCATCGCCATCAATGCCTTCACGGCATTCCTGTTCATGCGAGGACAGGAGGATCTCAACATCAGAGGCGCTTATCTGCACATGGCCGCGGATGCGCTGGTTTCGGCAGGCGTTGTCTTGGCGGGCCTCGCAATCGTGCTCACGAGCTTTTGGTGGATCGACCCGCTAGTCAGCCTGGCCATCGTCGGCATCATCGCCTGGGGCACCTGGGGCCTCGCAAAAGACAGCCTGCGCATGGGGTTACTTGCAGTTCCCGCAACCATTGACGTCGAAGACGTGCGACGCCATTTGGCTGGGCTTGAAGGGGTAGAGGCTGTGCACGATCTGCATATCTGGCCAATGTCGACAACCGAAACGGCGCTGACCGCGCATCTCGTCATGCCCGGCGCCCCCTGCTCCGACAGCTTCCTGCGCGAAATCGGCGAATCGCTCGAAAGCGAATTCGCCATTGGTCACTGCACCCTGCAGATCGAGCGTGGAACCGATGAGAACCCCTGCAGGACCGGCTGTTGATGGCTGCACAACCTTCTCCATCGACCGCCGAAGCCCGCGAGGCGCTGCGAAGCGCGATGGTTCGGCTGGCCGACGGCGACAAAGCCGCGCTGGAAGAAATTTACGCAGCCACTCGAGTGAAACTGTTCGGCATTTGCTTGCGTATCTTGGGTGACAGGAAAGAAGCAGAAGACGCCTTGCAGGACGTGTACGTAAACCTTTGGCAGAGAGCCGACCGGTACGACCCGGAGCGTGCGAGCCCGATTTCGTGGCTGGCCACCTTCGCGCGCAACCGCGCGATCGACCGTTTGCGGACAGGCAAGGTACGCGGAGGAGCCGTTCCGGTCGAAGAAGCCGCGCCGCTGCCCGACGAGGCTCCCTTGGCCGACGCCCTGCTTATCGATGCCGAACGCTCTGCGCAGATCCACATTTGTCTCGGTGAGCTGGACGACAACATCCAGGGTCACATTCGCGGAGCGTTCTTCGATGGCAAGACCTACGCGCAACTGGCCGAGGCCGCCGATGTCCCGCTGGGCACGATGAAGAGCTGGATTCGCCGCGCACTGATGAAGCTCCGCGCCTGCCTGGAGGCGAGCGAATGAGCGGGCCGGACGATATGAACTCGGACATGGATCCCATGGACGACCGCGACGACAAGACGATCGCTGCCGAGTACGCTCTTGGCTTGCTCGAGGGTGAGGAACTACTGGCCGCGCGCGGTCGGCTGGCTACGGACAAGGACTTCGCTTGGCGCAAGGAATGGTGGGACAACTGGTTCGTCCCGCTTTCCGACGACGTTGCCGGGGCCGAGCCAAGTGCCGAGGTCTGGGACCGCATCGAAGCCCGCCTCACCGCAGCGGAGAGCGCGGAGGTGGTGTCAGCTCCGGTGGCCGCCAACACGGCCTCAAATGACAATGTGGTCGCCCTGCAGGACAAGGTCCGCCGCTGGCAGTGGACCGCCGGTATCACCTCGGCAGCCGCAGCAGTAGCGCTGGCCTTCCTGGCATTCGGACCGGCGGGCGCTCCGCCGGAAGATACACCGACTCTGATTGCTTCGGCCGATCCGTTGATGGCTACCGTGCCGATTGGCGACACCGGCCTTCGCCTCGACGTTACTTACATGCCCGAAAGCGAGCGCATGCTGGTCACCGCGATCGGCCTGACAGCAGACGGTGTGCACGACCACGAGCTGTGGCTGGTGCCTGCCGAAGGCGATCTGCAATCGCTTGGTGTTGTGGCGCCCGGTGAAGTCGTCAGCGTGGACTTGCCCGACGAAATAGCCCGCAACATCCTCGATGGATCACAGGTTCTGCTGACCCGTGAACCGTTGGGAGGCAAACCCGAAGGCGAAGACGCCGGTCCCGTCGTTGCAGAAGGCGCGTTCAACAAAGTCTGACGCGGTCGGCAAGCGCTTTCCCCGAGGGAGAAAGCCGCGGATTTCAAACTTTTTGCAATTACTTCGCATCCGCGTGGTCGCCGCTTGCGTAGCTCCAGCGCAAGACCGGGAGGGCTTGCAGACAAAGGAGAAACCAATGCCTGTACCCCCCAAGAAATTCAAAGCTGCAATCTTTGCCGCCATTGCTGCGACCACTGGTCTTGCTGCCGTTGCGACGGCCCCGGCCACCGCACACAAGCGCACAAGTCAGGCGCAAGCCCCCGATATCGTTCAGACCGCAGTGAGCACTGGCGTTCACACTACCCTGGTTGCTGCCGTTCAGGCTGCAGACCTCGTCGATACGCTGCAGAGCCCCGGTCCATTTACCGTTTTCGCCCCGACCGACACCGCTTTCGCCAAGCTTCCGGACGGCACCGTCGCCACTCTCGTCAAGCCTGAAAACAAGGGCATGCTCACGGGCATCCTGACCTATCACGCTGTCGCAGGCCGCGTGACCAGCAGCGACCTCGTCAAGCTGATCAGGAAGCATGGCGGCGAAGCCTCGATCAAGACGGTCGCCGGCGGCAAGCTGACCGCTCGCTTGTCTGGCGACAACATCATTATCACCGACGCCAAGGGGCGCGCCACGGCGGTCACTCAAGCCGATGTGAACACGTCCAACGGCGTGATCCACGTGACCGACGGAGTGTTTCTCCCGGCCTGACATACCGATCCTCTCAAGCTTGCGCTGCCCCACCGTTCCCCCCTCCCACTTAGGGGCAGCGCTTCCCTCGACCCCGTCCGGCTATCCTCCATGCCGGGCGGGGTTTTGAGTAGAGAATGCCGGGAGTGAGCGTTTCAGCAGAGCGCGAAATCGACTGCCGCTTGCGCGTGCAAGTCGGTCGTGTCGAACAATGGCACCGCACTGTCGCTCTGATCGACCAGCAGGCCAATCTCGGTGCAGCCCAGGATCACACCTTGCGCACCCTGCCCGACCAACCGAGCGATGACATCGCGATATGCGGCACGAGACTTTGGATCGATCTGCCCATTGACCAGTTCTTCGTAGATGATCCGATGGACCTCTGCGCGGTCCCCGTCTTCCGGGACAATGACGTCAAGCCCGAAGTTCTGGCTCAATCGCCCCCGATAGAATTCCTGCTCCATCGTGAAGGTGGTACCGAGCAGCGCGACCCTCGTGAAACCCTTCGCAAGAATGGCGACACCGGTCGCGTCGGCGATATGCAGGAAGGGCAGCGTGCACGACTGTTCGATCCGACCAGCGAGCTTGTGCATCGTGTTGGTGCACAGGATGATGCAGTCCGCTCCAGCCTGTTCGAGATTGCGGGCGCTTTCGGCAAGCATATCGCCGAGCACGTCCCATTCGCCATCGTGCTGAAGCCGCTCGACTTCACCGAAGTCGAGCGAGTGCATGATCGTTTGCGCGGAATGCGGCGCGCCGAGCCGATCGCGGACCGCACGGTTGATCAGCGTGTAATATTGCGCCGAACTCTCCCAGCTCATTCCACCGATCAGGCCGATCGTCTTCATGGGCGCTCCATCGGCAGCCATCGCCGCATCTTCGCCTCGAGCAGACGAACCAAGGATGGGTCCATGAACTCGAATTCATCGGGAATGTCGAGAACGATCACGCGTTGGTCCTTGAGCGCCTTGCGAAATTTCTTTTGGATCTTGTTTCGATGCGGCCGCTCCATCACGAAGATGAGATCAGCCCACTCAACCAGTTCGTCGCTCAACGGGACTTCTGCATCGCGGTTTGTTCCCGCAGACAGGGTGCTGACACCCGGAACATCGGCAAAGATGTGCTCGGCCGTCGGACTACGAAGCCTGTTCTGGCTGCAAACGAAAAGGTAGTTGCGGTCTACCAATCAGGATTGCGGGGTTCTAAGCCGCTTCTTCCTTTTCGCCGTCGTCATCGTTCGAGACGACCCGGATCGGATCCTTGTTACCTTCGACCACTTCGCCGTCGATCACGATTTCGCTGACATCTTCCATGTCGGGAAGATCGAACATCGTATCGAGCAGGATGCCTTCGACGATCGAGCGCAGGCCACGAGCGCCGGTCTTGCGCTTGATGGCACGCTCGGCGATCGCCTTGAGCGCGTCTTCGGTGAAGCTCAGTTCGACGTCTTCGAGTTCGAACAGTTTGCGATACTGTTTGACGAGCGCATTCTTCGGTTCTTTCAGGATCGTCACCAGCGCATCGACATCGAGATCGTGCAAAGTGGCAATCACCGGCAGACGGCCGACGAATTCCGGGATCAGGCCGAATTTGAGCAGATCTTCCGGCTCGCTCTTCTCGAGCAGTTCGCCGACCTTGCGCTTGTCCGGATCGGCGACATGCGCGCCGAAGCCGATCGAGCGTTTCTGCAGGCGATCGGCGATGATCTTGTCGAGACCGGCAAACGCACCGCCGCAAATGAACAGGATGTTGGTCGTGTCGACCTGGAGGAATTCCTGTTGCGGGTGTTTGCGACCGCCCTGCGGTGGAACCGAGGCGGTGGTGCCTTCCATTAGCTTGAGCAGAGCCTGCTGCACGCCCTCGCCCGACACATCGCGGGTGATCGAGGGGTTTTCCGCCTTGCGGGTGATCTTGTCGATCTCGTCGATATAGACGATGCCGTGCTGCGCCTTCTCGACGTTGTAGTCCGAACTCTGCAGCAGCTTGAGAATGATGTTCTCGACGTCTTCGCCGACATAGCCCGCTTCGGTGAGCGTGGTCGCATCGGCCATTGTGAACGGGACATCGAATGTGCGCGCGAGCGTCTGAGCGAGCAGGGTCTTGCCGGTGCCAGTGGGGCCGACCAGCAGGATGTTCGATTTCGCGAGCTCGACATCGCCCGCCTTGCCGCTGTGCTTCAGGCGTTTGTAGTGGTTGTGGACCGCGACCGAGAGGTTACGCTTGGCGCTGTCCTGACCGATGACGTAATCGTTGAGGGTCGCGAAAATCTCCGCCGGAGTCGGGACTTCGCCTTCTTTCTTGCCAGCAATACCCGCCTTGGTTTCTTCGCGAATGATGTCGTTGCAAAGCTCGACACACTCGTCGCAAATAAACACGGTGGGCCCGGCAATCAGCTTGCGCACTTCGTGCTGCGACTTGCCGCAGAAGCTGCAATACAGAGTGCTCTTGCTGTCAGATCCGCTCAATTTGGTCATTCCTAATTATCCTCGAATCCATGCTGAGGATTGGCAAATCCACCCGCCGGATTCGGTAAGTCTATCTTGCGTGCCAGATGAATCAACACATGGGGCACGATTTTAGGTCCACGCGTGATGCGGATAGCGCGCACTATGGCCTGAAAAGCACAGCCCGGCTTACCGCTGTCCCGCTATGGAGCCAAATAGCACCCAAAGCTTTCAAATTCTTACTCTGGCGCGCCGCCCGAGCCTTCGGAACCGTCCGATTCCTCGGATTCGGGCCGAGTCTCGAACACTTTGTCGACCAGACCGAATTCCTTGGCCTCTTCCGCCTCGAGGAAAGTGTCACGGTCCATCGCTTCTTCGATCTCGGAAAGCTTCTTCCCGGTGAATTTCACATAAAGCTCGTTCATTCGGGACTTGATTCGCAGGATTTCCCGCGCCTGAATCTCGATATCCGACGCCATGCCCTGGGCACCGCCCGACGGCTGGTGGATCATGATCCGCGAATTGGGCAGCGCAACGCGCATTCCGGGTTCACCAGCGGCCAGCAGGAAGCTGCCCATCGACGCCGCCTGGCCGATACACACAGTCGAAACCCGTGGCTTGATGTACTGCATCGTGTCGTGGATCGCCATGCCGGCGGTAACGACGCCGCCCGGCGAATTGATGTACATGCTGATCGGCTTGGAAGGATTTTCGCTTTCGAGGAACAGCAACTGCGCAGTGATCAGCGCCGCCATGCCGTCTTCCACCTGACCAGTCACAAACACGATCCGCTCGCGCAGCAACCGGCTGAAGATATCGAAGCTGCGCTCACCCCTGCTGGTCTGCTCGACGACCACCGGAACCAGAGCGCCGGTTACAGGATCGCGCGTGAATTGGCCCTGAGAGCCGAATGTTTCGCCTGAATTGCCGAGCAGATCGATCATAATAGGGAATCCTTCTCCATCTGGTCCCGCTATGTCGGAGGCACGCCCGCAATTTCAAGGGGATTAAGCATTCCGCCTGGATATTGCCCCCAATCGGCGGATTTGCTGCACGGTCAAGCGCGCTGTCGCAAGGGTAAGAACGAGCCGACCAGGCCCGGCTTGCGTCGGATCGCCGCAATGTCGGTCTTGCCGTTGAACAGGAGCCGCACGAACGAGAACTTTCGCACCAGCAATTCATGGATCAGAATGACCGTTCCGGCCGACGCTACCGTAAGAACGGTGAACTCGATCGCAATATGCCATTCGACTGCCACCAGCATCTGGCCATAGATGTACACGAAGCAGTGATGGACAAGATACATCGACAGCGCGCAGTCAGCGAGCCACGCCGTGCGCGGACCGCCCTCGCTGAAATAGCGGTGGAAGAACTGCAGGATGAAGAGGACCAACGTCCAGATCGCCAGCTGATTCAGAAACAGCATCAGCAGCCCCAGTGCAAATCCCTGATGCGGGAAGGCATAAGGTTGAATCAGGATAGCAGCCGCCGCCGCATAGGGCATCCACCACCTCCATTCGGTCAGCGATTGGAGGAATCGGGGCGACAGGGCAGCCATGACCCCAATCACAAAGAAGGGAAACTCTGCGGTCAGTTTGTACCAGCTCTGGAAGCCCGGGAAGATCAATTCATATGCGCCAGGCACCAGCGCTGCCGCCGCGTAATTGGCGGTGCTGGCGACAGCGAATCCGACCAGCCCAACCGCAAACCAGGGCGAGCCGGCAATCCGGCCGGCGACGAAGTCGGAAATCGCGACTGACCATCGACGCGGCGCAGAATCGGCTGGAAGAACCACGTGAATGAGCGCTGCGAGCAGGAACATCGGAATGAGGCTGACCAGGAACCACAAATGCAGTTGCCAGATACCGGACGACCAGACCTCGACGAACGCAGAGCTGTCGATCCATGCGATTATCGATCCCTGCTCGCCGTCATCCCGCCACCGCAGATAGTGTTCAAGCATGTTGAAGGTAAGCGCGATTGCGATGAGCGGGATCGCGGTCCTGAGGAACCGGTTCCACAGGAAGTCTCCGGCGGTGCGCCTCGTAAGCAAGAGTACGGCAAAGAACCCGCCGACAAAGAAGAAGGTCGGCGTGATGAACAAGTGCAGTCCGAATATCAGCCAGTCGAAGAAATCATGACGCTCAAGGTTGCCAGTGATCCATGGCCGAGCGGGCGCATAGACCGTCCCCGCGTGGAGAGCGACGGAGAGGAACATCAATACGGAGCGCGCACCGTCGACGTCGTGATAGTGCTTGCGCGGCATTGGCTCGGCGGCTTGCGCGGCGGGGGTAGCCGTTTGGGTCGTCATCGCTTCTTGAGTCTCGAAATTGGGGTTATTCGATGCGTGCAGTCTCACCAATTGAGAGGGATTCGCA
>CAZJZO010000064.1:0-20579 GCA_964550495.1 uncultured Porphyrobacter sp.
GCTGCGCGTCTCGCATTCAACATCATCGAAGACCAGTCGGTTTCGGACCTGCCTTTTGATCGCGAAACGAAGAGTGCGATCTCCGAGTTCGGGGTGAGCATGAGAGACCGAAACGAACCGTCCCGCCTCTTGCGAGGATTTCGCGATGATCAGGACCGTTCCGTCCTGCTTTCTCTGGCAGAGACGCAAACTGCCAGCAGCCGCCGACTTACTCTAGTCCGTTTGGTCGATTTCACCTGGCCTGACGCCATGACTCCGCTCGTGCGTGAGGCATTCGACCTGACGTCTGCAGAGGTCGAGGTTCTTCGTTTATTCGCTGAAGGGCACAGCCCCGCAGAAATCGCCGAAATCCGCTCTGCGTCACTCCCTACGGTTCGGACGCAGATCCGCATGATCTATGAGAAAACCGACACGCGCAACCAGGCCGAACTGATCCGAATGGCGGTGGGGCTGGGCTCGCTGGACAAAGCACGTGGCGGAGCCGGAGGGCCGGAGGTATTCTCCGCGCCCGCCGTTTCGGACGCCCCCTATCCAAGGCCAGAAGATCGTCGCTTGCTGGAACTGCCCGATGGTCGGATCATGGACTACTCGGTGTTTGGCGATGCGGAAGGCAGGGGCGGTGTTTGTCTCTTCCTGCACATGGAGTTCTTCGGCGATGCTTGGCCTGCCGAAGGTGTACGCCGAGCGGTCGAGTTAGGCGTGAAGATCGTTGCGCCATTGCGCCCCTATTATGGACGCAGCGACGCTGGCCAGATGCGCCGCATCGGTCCGGAACAACTTGCGAAAGATACGGTTCATTTGCTCGATCATCTCGAGATTGAGCGAGTTGTTCCGGTTTTCCAGATGGCCGGAGGTCTTACGGCAGCAGAATTGGCACGGTTGTTTCCAAAACGGCTTGCCGGCCTGGTCCCGGTCGCACCGTTGTTTCCGATGGGCCAGCCGGAAGACGACAACCGCCTTACTGTTTTTCACAATTACCTGTCGAGCATCACGCACCGTCATCCCCGCTTGCTCGATTTCATGACACGCTCCGGCTTTGCCTACCTTAGGCGGGTTGGCATTCGGCGATTTCTCCAGACTTTTGCAAGAGAACGCCAAGCTGATCTCGATTTGGTAGAGAATGACGCTACCTTTGCAATCATGGCGCGCGGCGCAGAAATATGCGGTGGGCACGGGCATCATGCGTTCGCAAACGACTACCATTCCATTCCGCCCCATGCGGAGAGATCGTTCCTGACGCTGGACCGGCCAATCATAGCTGTTGTCGGAGACGGTGTTGTTGAGCGTCGCAACCGTCGGCTCGAGAACCTCATCGAGCAGCATCCGCGTGCGCGTCAGATCAATGCCAAAAATGCTGCACACTACCTTCACTTCAGCCATTCCGAACTCATGGCCGAGGCGGTCGCAGAAGTTTGGGTTGCAATGCGCTAGTAGTCTGCCCTCAAGGAGACCGCGGTGGTAGCAGCCAGGTCGTGGACGGACGGACCGCTATCCAGCATGACCGGCTAGAACCCGAAAGATTTCGCTCGTCCCAAAAGTCGACATCGCCACACCGTCAAGCAGGGAACGCGCCTCTCTATCGAGGAGCGGTTTCGGCAAGGCCGAGACTATGGGAGACACTCTCAATAATTTCAGCAGTATGTGGCGGAGACGGAGGGATTCGAACCCTCGATACCCGTAGTAGGTATGGTTCCTTAGCAGGGAACTGGTTTCAGCCACTCACCCACGTCTCCGCACAGCGCAAGTTGGCTTTGAGCCGCGCGCTATAGTCGGGCAGACGGTGGGCGGCAAGGTCGTTTGCGACAATTTTCCCGTAACGCCTCTGCCCGTCTGCCAAGGGAAATTCGCCAACTGTTCAGCCAATTGCTGTTAATCGATTCGGTTCATCGTGTTTTCGATTCGCTTCGCCGCCATGCGATTGTCGAAGCGAGAACGAAGGACTCTGCTTGCGCTTGCAGAGGTATGGGCGCGGTTCGGGAAAGGCTGCGAAATGAAGACCAGGATTGCATCGAGCATTCAAGATTGGGCGAGACTGCCCGCGAAAGCGGCTCTTGCCGCGATCGGAGCATTAGCCATTGCAGGGGCGCCGGCGACGGCCCAGGAGGTCGAAAGCTTCGATCCGGATGAGGCCTATGCGTCGAGCGAATCCCCTGGCTCAGGAGCAATTGCCCCGGACACGAGTGGGATCGATGCCGATCTGATGGCTCCAGGAGGAAGCGGCCAGTCCGTCGCCGACTGGTCCGAGCCGGTTCGCGTTCAGACCGAACGATCCGGCCCGGCTGAAGTCGTCACCGAAGTCGAGCCTGGCTTCGACCAGGAATTCTCCGATTACTCCGACTATTCGAATGCGGACGCAAACGAGATCGCCTCGGCGTCCGACGTGGCTGTCGATCCGGCTGCTGGCCACGTTGCCGCCGCATCAGATGCAACAACCTATGGTGAAGACGACCTGATAGGCGCAGCCGAGGGTGTGTTCGGCAAGGGAGCCGAGGGTCTGGCAGGGCTGATCCGCGATTTGCTCAAGGAGCAGGGTCAACCGAACGGCTACATCGTAGGGCGCGAAGCGGGTGGTGCCTTCGTCGTCGGTGCGCGCTACGGTTCGGGCACGCTTCATCACAAGGTTGAAGGCGAACGCAAGGTCTACTGGACCGGCCCGTCGATCGGTTTCGATGTCGGTGCCAATGCGGCCAATTCCTTCGTTCTCGTCTACAACCTCTACGACACAGAAGAACTGTTTGAGCGCTATCCGGCGGGTGAGGGCCAAGCTTATCTCGTGGGCGGACTGCATGTGAGCTATCTGCGCAAGGGCGATGTCGTGCTGATTCCGGTACGCGTGGGCGCCGGCCTGCGGCTCGGTGTGAATGCCGGCTATATGAAATTTTCGAAAAAGCAGCGCTGGCTGCCCTTCTGAGGTCGCACTGACGAAGGATGTGACTGCCAAAAGGCGGCACAGGTACAGAACGGATGAAAATGCGGTTGCGGCGCGCCCGCGAGCGCGGCATGGCTCGCGTATCATGCTGAAGCGACTCGAAGCCCAGGCGCCCGACGCGCTGCTCGCCCTTATCAAACTCCACGCTGCGGACGAACGCACCGACAAGATCGATCTTGGCGTGGGTGTGTATCGCACCGGCCAAGGAGACACTCCGGTATTTGCAGCGATCAAGGCTGCCGAGCAGCAATTGGTCGATCGTCAGGAATCCAAGAGTTACCTCGGGCCTGAAGGCGATATGGGTTTCGTCAATGCTCTGATGCCGTACATATTCGGTGCCGATGCGACCATGGGCGGACGCATTGCGGGGATGCAAACGCCGGGTGGAACCGGCGCGGTCCGGTTGGCCGTGGCGCTTGCCCAAGAGGCAGGCATGACGCGGCTGCATATGGGCGTGCCGAGTTGGCCGAACCACGCGCAGATCCTGAACGACCTGGCTTTCGATACCGTAACGTTCGATCACGCGAATTCGGACGGCACCGCAAACATCGAGGCGGTGCTCGACGTCATTCGCGGAGCCGGGCCAGATGAAGGCGTGCTGCTTCACGGCTGCTGCCACAACCCGACCGGGATCGATTATTCCGATGAGGAGTGGGACGCGATTGGCGACGCGTTCGTCGAGAGCGGAGCCTTTCCGATCATCGACACCGCTTACCAGGGTCTCGGCCACGGTCTCGAAGAGGACGCCGCCGGTTTGAGAAGCGTGCTGGCCAAGGTGCCCGAAGCTTTCATCTGCTACAGCTGCGACAAGAATTTCGGGATGTATCGCGACCGGGTCGGGGCTTTTTATGTTCTCGCCGATGGCCAGGACACGCTCGATACGGCGTTCTCGAATGCAAACGCGCTGGCCCGGGCCAGTTGGTCGATGCCGCCCGATCACGGCGCGGCAGCGATCCGCCTGATCCTGCGCGACAAAGACCTCACCAAGCTCTGGCTCGATGAGCTCGATACTATGCGAGACCGCATGCGCGAAGTCCGTGACACGCTTGCTGAGGCCGGGACCGCCGGCAGCGTCGATCTCACGCCGCTGGGCAGCCAGAACGGCCTCTTTTCGATGCTGCCGGTTTCGAAAGAGCAGGTCGTCCAACTGCGCGAGGAGCATGCGATCTACATGGCGGCTTCGGGGCGGATCAATATCGCCGGCCTCACGAGAGGAAATATCGGCAAGTTCGTCGATGCTCTTGCAGCGGTGACAGGCTGAGGCGAAAATCGATGCTCGATCGCCAGCCGACTTTGGACGGCGACCGCGTCCGGCTCAGACCTTTGACGGAAGGCGATTGGGGCGCGCTCTTCGAAATTGCAAGCGATCCGGGCATCTGGGAACAACATCCAATGCACGACCGCTGGCGCGAGGACGTGTTTCGCGAGTTCTTCGACGATGCGATAGCCAAAGGAGGTGCGCTTGCGATCATCGACAAGGCAAAGGAAACCGTCATCGGATCCACTCGTTACCAGGCCTATGATGCGGAGGACGGCGGTTCGGTCGAGATCGGCTGGACTTTCCTCGCGCGGAAATACTGGGGCAAGGGCATCAATCCTGAAATGAAGCATCTGATGCTCGAACATGCGTTCGAGAGCGTGGAGCGGGTCGATTTCCGGGTCGGTGAGACCAACTATCGTTCGCGAATAGCGTTGGAGAACATCGGGGCAGTTCGCACTGAGAGGACCGAGCTTGCCCGCTATGATGGCAAGCGGGTGCTGCATCTGGTTTACGCGATCACTAAGGAAGGGTTTGAGGACGGGCCGTTGAGGAAGGGCGAGCTACGTTGAACTGATCCAGAAAGGGAGCGTGACGCAACAGGCTGTTTGTTGGTCAGCGTCTGCCAACTAAAGATCAGACACGACTGATACACCTTTCCTCGAACGACGTTCTTCACGCACAATTTCGCTGACACACTCCTCACTTGGCAACTTCAGGAACGCCTTGATGAGTGGGTCAACCTCCAGCTGCTCAGCTTCTTGCAGCGCCGCTCTCCACTCGTGATCGACGTGCAAGTTTTTGAGGAAGCGGCAGAAAAGGGCTACATATTCCGTGTCGGGAGCATTGTCGTCCGGTAACGCTTCCAAGCATTCGGATATTCTCTCCCTTGCTTCATCGTTGCGTTCCTCATCGAACATAAGGGCAGCATCAAAGACCAGCATGAAAGGGTAGTGATCGGCGTATCGATCCAGAAAGCGATCCAGTCGCCTGCGGACGGAGGTCCAGTCCCCATCCTTGCGATCAAGCAGGATCATCCCCAGTGCCCAGCGAGCCGAAATTGTTCTAAGGAACTTCAAGGTCAGGTTTCAGAACTTGGCGACTGGGTCGTAAGCACATGTTTCAGCTGTTCTCTATCCAGTAGCGGCCAACCCCTGCATCCGCTTGAGGTAGCGCGCCAGTACGTCGATCTCGAGATTGACCTGATCGCCCACCGCCAGTTCGCCCAGCGTCGTCACCGCGCCGGTGTGCGGGATGATGTTGAGCGCGAAGTCGCACATGCCGTCGGGCCGGTCTCGGACATCGTTGACGGTCAACGACACGCCATCGACGGTGATCGAGCCCTTCTCGGCAATGAAGGGAGCCATTTCGGCGCGCGCGCGTATCGCGACCCGCCAGCTGTCGCCTGCCGATTTGGCCATGACCACTTCGCCGATGGAATCCACATGACCGGTGACGATATGCCCGCCGAGTTCGTCGCCGAGCCGCAGCGAAGGCTCGATGTTGAGTTTGCGACCCTGCTGCCACATGCCGCCAACGGTGCGCGAGACCGTCTCGCCCGAGACATCGACATCGAACCACGCGTCGCCTGCCTCGCCGCCACGATCCACCACGGTCAGGCACACGCCCGAACATGCGATCGAGGCGCCGATATCGATGGTTGCGGGGTCGAGCGGTGCGGCGATGCGTGCGCGCAGATCACCACGTTGTTGCGTGCTGGCGATTGTGCCGATGGCCGTGACAATACCGGTGAACATGCTCGCGCCTCCTATCGCCTACGCAAATAGGACGCGAAACTATCGCTGCCAAGCTTGCGACGCTCGCACAATTGCCAGCGATCGTGCGCCTTCCCGAGGTCGGAAAGGCCGATTGAGCCGATGGAGCGCATCCCTTCACCGATAACGATCGGCGCGGTGTAGATGTGCAATTCGTCGACCAGGTCTTCTTTGAGAAAGCTTGCAGCCGTTTCAGCGCCGCCCTCGACATAAAGATACTGGATCCCTTCGAGGCCGCCAATCTGATCGGGTCGGTTGATAATCGAGACGTCGTCTGGCTTGACTCCGCGGGTCAGAAGTATGCGTTGCGGGCTGCGATTTTCGATCCCGGGCAAGCGTACGTCGAGCCGGGGACGATCGGCGCGCCAGGTGCCGCCACCGACAAGAATGGCATCGTTTTGCGCTCTTTGTGCATGGACGTGGGCTCGGGCCTCCGCACCGGTGATCCATTGGCTGCTGCCGTCGTCCAGCGCGATGCAACCATCGATCGACATAGCCAGTTTCAGGGACACGTAGGGTCGTCCAGAATTGCGCTGAGAGAGATAGCCTTTCAAGTTGGCCGCAGAAGCGGGATCTTCCAGCAGCGTCACCGCAATTCCGGCTCGCTGCAGCAACACGATCCCTTTGCCTGATGTGCGTGGGTCTGGGTCGGATTGTCCGATCACCACACGATCTGGACGGGCATTGATAAGCAGATCAGCGCAAGCGGGGCCACGTTCGGATTCGTGCGCGCACGGTTCTAGCGTGACATAGAGCGTCGCGCCTCGGGCCTGGTCTGGCGCAAGCCCGGATAGCGCATGCGCCTCTGCGTGAGGCCGACCACCGTTCTGCGTCCAGCCACGCGCTTGGACACGGCCATCGCGCACGAGCAGCGCTGCGATCGCCGGATTGGGTCGCGACAATGGCCGCGCTCTTGCAGCCAGCCGTGCGGTGGCTGCCATCCAGGCGTGATCGTCGGGTGTGTAGGCGGCTATGGCGCGGAGCCTTCTTCGCCGTCATCGCCCGCCACGGATTCACCGGCATCGGCACTGCGACCGAACATCTCGTCGCGGCGTGCCTGCTCTGCCGCCTCTTCGGCGGCGCGTTCGGCGTCGGCCCGCTGCTCAATCTCTTCAACATCCATCCCGGCCGCGGCACCAAGCGCCTTGTAGAGATCCCGCTTGCGCTGGGCGAGGTCTTCCTCAGCCTGCTCTCGCAAGTCCTTCACTTCCTGATTGGCTTCATTGGAGGCCGATATTTCGGCATCGGAGCGATCAGGATCGAAGGTGGTAATGTACGTGATCGAGGGGCGATCAGGCGTCTTGTAGACGGTCTCGCCCGACAACCAGTAGAAGATGAGCGCGAACGGAAGCGAAGAGGCAAACAGGATTGGCCACCGATAAGGATTGGGTTTCCGGAATTCTCTCCAGAAATCGATAATCCCCGGCTTCGGGTTGAATCGCGAATTCGCAAGCCTCGACATGTCGCTCGATATAGGCGCTGGTTTGGACTGATGCCAGCCTGCTTGCGATCAAGCCGTAATGTTCAGGGATACTGAACGCTGATCGGCACCCGACCGCGCAGTTTTCCGGCGCCATCGGTGTTGGCAGCAATCACCAATGTGCCGGAGAAACGGAACTCCAGACGACCATCGATATCAAGCTGGGGGAGAGCGGGCAGGTTGGTTACCAAGTCCCGCATCGTCGCTTCTCCGCCGGAGGGGTCGCGCATCGAGACCTCGGTCGGGAGGTCGATCCGCACCTCTTCCAGCGGAGCACCGGTGATGACCGCTCGGCCAGACACGGCAATTCCGCCGAGATCGTCGATATCGCCGATCAACCTCTTCTCGCCGGTGTTGAGGTCGAGTGCTACGCGCCCTTCGCCTTTGCCAAGCAGGACAAGCCGACCGAAATCGACGTCGCTTTCGATAGAAATCTGGACTCGTTGGCAATTGCGACCATTGGGGCGGTTGGGCTTTTGATTGCCCTTGCCACGACAACCCGGTGGTAGATCACAATTCTCGCAGGCGCCCTGAGCCCACACCGCAGCGGGCGCAGGGATCGCAAGGCTGAGAGCAGCCGCAAGCAAGGCAGCGCGTCGAGACATGACTGCTTCTTAAGCAATCACGGTTAACGAATACCTACGTAGTTTGCGGAGTTCCCGGATGTAGCGATGTTGAGGTCAACCAAAGCTTGAGTAGAGCGAACGACCATGCTGCTTCAGCCAGGCATCCGCCGAGGCAATGTCGTGCTCGTAAATGTCGCTCAGCAGGGCATGGAAAGCCGGGCTGTGATCGAAATGGACGAGATGCGCGACTTCGTGCGCCACGACGGACCGACGTACATGATCCGGTGCCTGCACCAACCGCCAGTTTATGCGGATGCGGGCCTTGTCGGAGCAACTGCCCCAACGTTTTTGCGCGCGGGAAAGCGCAATCGGGACCGCCTTGAGTTTGGCAGCCGAAGTGTAGTCGCACATGTCGGCTTCGAACAACGCCAGAGCTTCCCGCTCAAGCCATCGCCTGATTCGAGTCGCAAAGCTGGATTCTGGGCCGCCAAGCGTCAGCGTGTTGTCGTTGAGAACCGGCCGACGCGGCGCCGAAGCGTTCCATTCTAGTGCAATCGCTTCGCCGCGATACGACACCTCTCCGCCCGGCCTGGGAACGGATCGCTTCGGGATCCGCGCGTGCTGATCGGCTAGCCAATCACTGCGAGCGTGCGCGAACGCGATGGCTTCGTTTGTGTTGGCCCAACCCGGGAGGGTGATCTGCACCGCCTGTCCATCGGGTGCGAGACGCAGGGTGAGGCGCTTCGCTCGAGCATGCCTGCGCAGAACAATTGGGACGATTTCGCCATTCAGCTCGATTTCCGGATCAATGGGTGGGCGCTTGAGCCAATCGATCATGAAGGCTCGCTCCCGCCTGATTCGACGAAGCTTTCGAGCTTGGGCGGACCCCATTCGACGATGTGATGTTCAAGCGGTCCGGCGTCATTCTCGCTAATGACGCGGCCAGCGACCGAGACCCCGGCGCGTTTCACTGCATCCCGGTCACCGGAAATCAGATAGTGCCAGCTTGGCAGTGCCCGACCCTGCGCGCGCCTACGATAGGCGCATGATAAGGGCAGCCAAGGTACATCTTCGACGATCGCCAGCGTGAGCCGCAGGCAATCGGGAACGAACGCCTTGCGATTGCGATAGTCACAGCACTGCGCCGTGTTGGTGTCGAGCAGCTTGCAGGCAACATTGGTGTCGGAAATCTCGCCGGTATCGGCATCCTCGATCTTGTGCAGGCAGCACCGTCCGCAACCATCGCACAGAGCTTCCCATTCCGCCCGCGTGAGGTCCGCGAGCGGCAATTCCCAGAATTTCTCTCTTAGCGCACCCATCGTTCCAACTCGGCCGCGACTCCGGCGGCCATCTTGTCAGTTGGTATGATGCCCAGCGGTGAGCCGTCGGGCGCAAACAGATATGTCAGGTTGCTGTGGTTGACGTTGTACCAACCGGATGCATCTTTCGGTTGCTTGCTCGATGAGGCGCCGAATGCGGATTTGACTGCCTCGATTTCCTGCTCGGTGCCGGTGAAACCGATCAGGCGCGGGTGGAAACTGTTCACGAACTCGTCCACCACTTCGACAGTGTCCCGCTCAGGATCGACCGAAACGAAGATCGGTTGAACTTTGCCAGCGAGGCCTGGATTGGCCTGTTCAAACTGGCTGAGCCCCTGCGAGAAGCGCTGCACATCGGTCGGACAGACGTCGGGGCACGAAGTGAAGCCAAAGTAGATCATCCGGTACTGGCCATCAAAGTCGGACCAGCTGGCTCGATCACCCGAATTGGCCGTCAGCGTGAATTCCCCGCCGAGCGAAGATCCGCGCAAATCTACACCGTCAGGCGAAGGACCGATCGGTGCCTCCACACAGGCCGAAAGCGTAAGAGCGAAGCAAGCAAAAGGAACGAGCAGCGCGGCACGGATTCGAGATGGCTTGGCGTAGTGGTTCATGCTCTGCTAACTGGCCCTATATCAACGACGAGTTGTGCGCTGTCTTTCGAGCTCCGGCTCGAAGATGTGACAGGAAAATCGAAAGGATCAAAGCGTGATGCGCTCTGTTATGCGCAAATTAGGGATGGTAACGGCGATTGCCAGTGCGAGTTTGGCAATCATGTTCGCAGTTGGCGCAAGTGCGCCTGCCCAAGCCCAGCTCTATTCCAAGGGATACGAATTCCTTCAGGCGGTTGAGGATCGCGACGGCGATGTTGCAACCGAGATGCTCAACGAACCGGGCACTACCGTCATCAACACGCGCGATATCACCAGCGGCGATACCGGCTTGCACATCGTGACCGCTCGGCGTGACGTGTTGTGGGTGCGCTTCCTGCTTCAGCGCGGTGCCGATCCGAACATTCGCAACAAGCAGGGGTCAACGCCGTTGCAGCTTGCCACCAAGCTGGGTTTTCTCGATGGCGTGGAAGAGCTGATCAAGCGTGGGGCTCAGGTCAATGTTACCGATCTTACTGGCGAGACCCCGCTGATGTCGGCTGTCCACCAGCGCAACATTCCTTTGATCTCTCGGCTGCTGAAAGAAGGCGCCGACCCCGACCAGAACGACAATTCGGGCCGGTCGGCGCGCGACTACGTTGCGCTGATGAACAGCAATGAGCAGATCCTGCGCGAATTCGAGGCGGCCGATGCCGAGCGCAAAAAAGAGGGAACCGCCGAGCAATACGGGCCTTCTTTCTGACATGAGTGATACAAACCCGGACTTCGCCGACTTGACGCTTGATGAGCTGCGCATTGCGCTCGCTCCCGATATCGCGGCGTCGGCCATATTCGATGGCTGGAACGAAACGGCTCTGGCCACCGCCGCCGATATGGCGGGCGCAGATCCGGACATTGCCAAGCTCGCCTTTCCTGACAAGCCGCTCGGCGGCCGGGCGATGGACATGATCGATGCCTGGATCGTGAGCGTGGACCAGGCGATGGAAAAAGAGTGGCCTAAAGAACGGCTGGCAGAACTGAAAATCCGCGAGCGTATTCGTACACTCGTCGCGTTTCGGCTTGAGGCGGTTGCCGACATCGATGAGGCCGTCCGGCGGGCGATGGCAGTCATGGCGATGCCGCAGCACGCCCCGCGCGCATTGCAAATTGGGTGGCGATCGGCAGACCTCATGTGGCGGCTCGCTGGAGATACAGCCACCGATTACAACCATTACACCAAGCGGACGATTTTGGCCGGAATCTACAGCGCGACCTTGGCGGTGTTCGTCAACGACGACAGCGAGGGCAAGGCCAGAACCCATGAGTTTCTCGACCGCCGGATCGATGGTGTCATGAAGTTCGAGAAGGCGAAAGCCAAGCTCCTCAATTCCGATCGCGAATTGCCCAGCTTGTCGCGGTTCCTCGGTCGGTTGCGTTACCCGAGCCGGTAACAATTCAGGCCCCCTTCGGGCTAGGTGATTATACGCAGTTACCACCATTTTGGAGGTGGAAAAGCGGCGCTTCGGGTCGCCACCTCCGTCTGCCTGTCCTATGACCGTTGCGAGAATCGCGCACGTTGGATTGCGCGCATAGGTCTGAGACGGGAAGGACATTTCAATGGCGGGTTCGCTTAACAAGGTCATGCTGATCGGCAATCTCGGGGCGGACCCCGAAGTGCGCAGCTTCCAGAATGGCGGGAAAGTCTGCAATTTGCGGATCGCAACCAGCGAAACCTGGAAAGACCGCAACACCGGGGAACGGCAGGAACGCACCGAGTGGCATACAGTTGCGATCTTTTCTGAAGGGCTCGTCAACGTAGCTGAGAACTACCTTAAGAAGGGCTCAAAGGTGTACATCGAGGGTCAATTGCAGACCCGCAAATGGCAGGATCAATCGGGCAATGATCGCTACTCCACCGAAGTGGTATTGCGCGGTTATAACGGCACTCTGACCATGCTTGATGGCCGCGGTGATGGCGGCGGCATGGGCGGCGCCGGTCGTTCAGGTGGCGGTTATGGCAGCGGGGGCGGCCAGGGCGGCGGCTGGAACCAGGGCGGCGGAGGCGGTGGTGCCTCTGGCGGCAGCCAGGGTGGCGGTGGCTACGACGACCTCGACGATGACATACCGTTCTGATCGACTGACCCAATTTTCGAGCTCATTGGCAGCCTAGCTGTCGTTTCGGCTGGGCACGTCAGTGGTCAGTTGAAGCACATCCTGGTCTCTCGGTCACCTGCCCATCCTCCAACGGCGCAAAAGTGGGGCGCCGGAGACGATCAGCCCTTGTTCAACGCGGCCAGTGCCTCTGCCATTGGCCCGAGCGGTGCATCGTCTCCACCGAGACCCGCGCTCTTTCTCGCTGCCTCTGCGTTCGGCCCTTCGGCATAGGGATCGATCGCGAGGCCGAGTGACTGCGCAATCGCTTCTCCAAGGTCGAACGTGTCGCCAGAAAACTCGATTTCGTCGCTGTCGTCGGCGGTCAGCTCCACTTCGAGCTCTCCGTCGTCGTTCGAAACAGACCGAAGCGTGGATTCGCGCACGAACCGCAAATCGACAGGCTCCTGGATCGCAACCTCGAAATCTTCCCCCGATACAGCGCAGGACTGCACAACACTGGCAGTCAGCATTCCCGTCGCACAAATTGCTCCGCCTTTCGTCTCCAGAGCGACTTCCGCCGACACGGAGCGAACGGCAGGCAGAGCAAATCGCCGTGCAAGCGCCGTGCATTCCTGTTCGTCGGCCTCAATCGCAACCGGATCATCCGGCAGAGGTCTTGTCCTCATCGGTCTCGAGAATTCGGAAGCGCTCACCAGATCCCGCTCGCTTTCACAATCTCGTCGTCGCTGAACCCGTTCAGTCGCTCGGACAAGGCCAGCAGCTTGTAGGCCACGCACTTCGCGCCATCGGCTTCGTCGTGGTCTTCGGTGAAAGTGACATTGCGAAGCACCGCATTAACCAGCCGTTCGCGGTCCTTGTCGTTGAGAGCGCCGCGATAGGCACCCAGCCGCCCGCCAAGCACGCTCATCAACTTGCCAACCCGTTTGCCGACGACGACATCGTTCACCCCGAACTCGCGCAGTTGGCCGTCCATGTCCTCGACGAAAAGTTCGGCAAGCAACGCGCTTTCGGCGCGCATATCCGAAGCTTCGACCCGCACCATCACAGTGCAAAGGATTGCGGTAATGAGGTCGAACCGGCCGGCGATGGTGTCGGCGACACCGCAGTCTGTGTAGAAAGACGGTTCGCGCGCCAGCTCGACCACTCGGTGCCACAGTGGGCGAACCGCCTCGCGGGGGTCGGGAGCAGTGCCGAGAAGACGGGAAAGGAAGGACATTCTGGAATGTTGCTTTCGATGATCGTGCGATAAGTGCAAAACCGACGGGGACACGTGATGTTCCGCTGCATTCAGCCGCAATTCAAGTGCTTCACCCCAGCTGCGTGTCGAAGCGGCGTTGCAAGCGCGCGCGTGCGCCCTTAAAGCCCTCGGAAAGAGAATATAGTGCGCGGTGCGCGCACGGCAATGGACGGGATTGAAAGCATTGGCTCAAGCGATGGATACCACCTTTCGGAAGCCACGAAAGATCTGGATGGCAGCGGCATTGTTGGGCGCGGCCTTTGCCGCGACGGGCTGCACGTCGATCCGCGAGACACGCGGTTATGTGACCGATCAGGTGCTGCTGGCCGCGATCCAGCCCGGGATCGATAACCAGCGCTCTGTTGAAGGCACGCTGGGACGTCCAACTTTCACGAGCCAGTATGGCGAGCCGACATGGTATTACGTGTCGAGCATAACCGGTAGACGTCCCTTTGTGCGTCCGCGAATCCGCACTCACGGCGTCTTGGCCGTCAAATTCGATGAAGCGGGTAACGTTGCCTCTGTAGAGCGCAGCGGGGTCGACCAGGTCGTCTACCTGCAGCCAGACCGGGACAAGACCCCGACGCTCGGGCGAGAGCGCGGCTTCCTGGAAGATCTGTTCGGCAATATCGGCCGGGTCGGCGCTCCCGGTGCAGGCGCTCCGGGCGGCGGCCCTTAGTCCGCTCTGGCTTGATCGCCTTGCAACAGCGCCCATATCGCGCAGCATGACTGATACGAAAGACAGCCACGGCCTGACCCAGTGGCACGGCACGACGATCGTCGGAATAAAGCGCGGCGATCAGACGGTGATCGCAGGCGATGGCCAGGTGTCGATGGGCAACACGGTTATGAAACCCAATGCCCGCAAGGTTCGACGGATTGGCGAAGGTGGCAAAGTTGTCGCCGGTTTTGCAGGCGCAACGGCCGACGCATTCACCTTGTTCGAACGGCTTGAGAAGAAGCTGGAGCAATATTCCGGTCAGTTGATGCGCGCTGCGGTCGAACTGGCGAAGGATTGGCGCACCGACAAGTACCTGCGCAATCTCGAAGCTTTGATGATCGTGGCCGACAAGGAAGCGCTACTGGTGCTCACCGGCAATGGCGATGTCCTGGAACCGGAGGCCGGAATTGCGGCAATTGGTTCAGGCGGCAACTATGCCTTGGCGGCTGCCCGGGCACTGGCCGAATATGAAGACGATGCGGAAACCATCGCACGCAAGGCCATGGCTGTCGCCGCCGACATTTGCGTGTTCACCAACGGCAATGTAACGCTCGAAAGCGTGTAACGTCCGCTCGCGCCCCCGGCGCCGGACGGCGTCAGGCAAGCGGGGCGAGCGCGAGAGTGGCCAGCCAAGGCAATATGGGCCAGATCCACGATGGGAAGCTGACGCATATCCAGCTTCTGCGCGCGCTTTCCGGATTGATCGTCGTAATCAGCCATGTTGGCTGGGGATTTGCCGATCACGTCGGCCCGGGCCTTGGTTTTGGGCTTGGTGCGAACTTACCCGGCAATGCCGCGATCATGGTGTTCTTCCTGATTTCCGGATACATCATGGTGGTCTCGTCCGGACCGTTGTTCGGCGATCCGAAAGCTCGGCGGATATTTTGGGTCCGCCGGATCATTCGCGCAATGCCGCCCTACTGGATCGCGACCATCATCTTCATCGTCGTGATGGTGGTGCTTCAAGGGCAATGGTTCGGCACCGACAGGATCGCAAAGTCGATCGCGTTGATTCCCTACTGGCCAGATGGAGAGGGCAAGCCGCTCCCCGTGCTGTGGCCGGGGTGGACCCTGTATTACGAGATGGTGTTCTACATGCTGTTCGGCGTGATGATCGCGCAAGGACGCATCGCGGCCATGGCGTTTACCGGGTTGGCGTGTCTGGCGCTTTCTCTTGTCGGTCTGACAATGCAATTCGAGTCCCCCATTCTGCACACCTTCACCCAGCCTATCTTCCTCCTGTTTATTGTCGGTATGGGGCTCGGCTGGTTGGCCGTAAACGGGAGGCAGTTGCCCGCGTGGATACGCATCGTCTGCCTGTTGGGTTTTGTAGCGGCAGTGATCACCGCCCAAGCCCCAGAACCCAGCATTGGCTATGGCATCGATTATCTTGCCTGGTGCGCGCTTCCCGCGGTCCTGTTCTTCACCGCGGTAGTCGGCGGCCCACTACCGCTGCCATTCCCGCGCTTCATCACCCTGGCTGGCGACAGCAGTTACGCGGTCTATCTGCTCCATGTCCCGATTGCGTGGCTAGCGATGTGGATCTTCGGGCAACTGCGTTTCTATGGCGGTCCCTGGGCGTACTTTCTGCTCGCGAGCGTGATGGTCTACGCTCTCAGTTGGCTGTTCTTTCGCCATGTTGAAAGGCCGATGACCCGCTGGCTCAATCGCCGATTTGCGGTTGACGGAAAGCGCGCGCGGCTTGAACCTGCGCTCGCCGACGCCACATGAGCGGCATGCTGAAGACTACGACACAACAGACGGACACTCCAGGTTTGGATAACCTCACACCAAAAGCGATCGTCGCAGCGCTCGACGAACACATTATCGGGCAGAAAGACGCCAAGCGCGCGGTCGCGGTGGCTTTGCGCAATCGCTGGCGGCGGCAGCGGCTTGGCACGGAATTGCGCAACGAAGTGACGCCGAAGAACATCCTCATGATCGGCCCTACCGGTTGCGGGAAGACCGAGATCAGCCGGCGGCTTGCCAAGCTGGCCGAGGCGCCGTTCGTAAAGATCGAAGCGACCAAATTTACCGAAGTCGGCTATGTCGGCAGAGACGTCGAACAGATTGCCCGAGACCTTGTCGAAGAGGCTATTCGGCTTGAGAAGGAGCGTCGCCGTGAGGCCGTTCGCGAAGCCGCATCCGAAGCCGCGATGGAACGTTTGCTCTCCGCGCTTGTGGGAGACAACGCATCCGAGGCGACCCGCGAGAGCTTTCGCGAACGGATCGTGCAGAATGCCATGAACGAGGTCGAAGTCGAAATCGATGTGACCGAAAGCCCGAGCATGCCATTCGACATGGGCAATATGGGTGGCAATGTCGGGATGATCGACCTCAGCGACATGATGGGCAAAGCGCTCGGTCGACAGCCGACCAAGAAGCGCAAGATGCGCGTCCCCGATGCGTGGGACAAACTGGTTGATGAGGAAGCTGACAAGCGCCTCGATGATGAAGACGTGGCCCGTGTTGCACTCGAGAATGCCGAAACCAATGGGATCGTGTTCCTCGACGAAATCGACAAGATTGCGGTCTCCGACGTGCGCGGAGGGTCGGTCAGCCGCGAAGGCGTTCAGCGCGATCTGCTGCCCTTGATCGAAGGCACGACCGTCTCGACCAAATACGGTCCGATGAAGACGGACCATGTGTTGTTCATTTCGAGCGGCGCTTTCCACGTTGCCAAGCCGTCAGACATGCTGCCCGAATTGCAGGGTCGTCTGCCCATCCGAGTCGAGCTGCGGGCGCTGACCGAAGAGGACTTCGTCCGTATCCTGTCGGAAACCAGGGCGAACCTAGTAGAGCAGTACCGAGCTCTGATCGGGACCGAGGACGTCACGCTAGACATTACCGAGGATGCGGTCGCGGAAGTCGCCAAAATCGCTGCGCAGGTGAACGAGAGCGTCGAAAATATCGGTGCCCGAAGGTTGCAGACGGTGATGGAAAAACTGCTCGAGGAGATCAGCTTCGAAGCCGAGGAGCATACGGGCGAGACGGTTCGGATCGATGCTGCCTATGTGCGAGAGCGGTTGGCCGATCTTGCCGGCGATAGCGATCTTTCCAAGTACATTCTGTGATGCAGCAGGGGGCGGTCCGCGATCTTCAAGAGATGCTTGCGGGTCTGGACCCTGTCTGTGATCCACGACCCTATCGCTTTCTCGCGCTTCCACCCGAAGATGCGAGCGCGGACTGGATCGAGGATCCTTTCGCCGTCATTCGTGAGGAAGAGGGGATGACCTTTGTCGTGCCGTCCGAGGTCGAAGGCGGGGGCGAAGGACATTTCGCGCGTATCGTCCTGCAGGTGAACTCCGCGCTCGACGGTGTGGGTTTGACCGCATCGGTTGCGACCGGGCTGGCCGCAGAAGGGATAGCCTGCAACGTCATAGCCGCGTTCCGCCACGATCATCTGTTTGTGCCCTGGGAACGGCGCAACGATGCCATGACGGTGCTGACCAGGCTTTCCGACGACGTGCGTCGATAATTCTCGGTATTTCGCAGTCGTTGGCGATGTGATCTCTTGAGCTTGCGTTGCCCGCACGCTTTAACCGGACGGCAAAGTTGCAACCGGGGACAATGATATGATCAGGAGCATGATGCTGGCGGGCGCAGCCGCTTTGACATTGACGGGAACCGTACCGGCACTGGCAGACGTGCATGGCGAAGTCGTCCAAGCCGCACCCAAACTCAGCGCACCGGAGATAGAGTATACGTTGTGGACGCTTGAAAACGGGCTGACCGTGATCGCGCTTCAGGACGATACGACCAGCACTGTCACCACCTCGCTGTGGTACGATATCGGTTCCAAGCTCGACCCCGACGGCCGTAGCGGGTTTTCGCACCTCTTCGAGCATATCCTCAGCCGGAAGACCGAGAATATGCCCTACAACATGATCTACGGGCTGACAGCCGATATTGGCGGCACACGTAACGCATCGAATTGGATCGACCGCACCAATTACTTCGAACAGGTTCCGGCCGCTTATCTCGAAACGATGCTATGGACCCACCGCGAGCGGATGGCGAAGGTCGTCGTCGACGACGAAGTGTTCGAGACCGAGCGCGGGGTCGTGAAGGAAGAACTGCGCCAGCGAGTTCTCGCGCCGCCCTATGGCCGGCTCGCGCGTTTCGTGATCCCCGAAAACGCTTATGACGTGATGCCGCATCGTCGCCCGGGGATTGGCAGCATCGAAGACCTCGACAACGCAACGCTCGATGATGCGCGCGCCTTCTACGAAGCCTATTATGGGCCCGATACGGCGACGCTGATTGTGGCGGGCAACTTTGAACTGGATCGCCTGCGCACGCTGGTAGACGAGTATTTTGGCGACATCCCGCCGCGGAAGAACCCGGTCGACCTGACGATCGAAACGCGCGAGCCGGAAGTGACCGCGCCTCGTACGGTAAACGCGACTGCGCCGAATGTCCCGCTGCCGGTGGTGGGCGGCATCTGGAAAGCTCCGCCTACCACGAGCCCCTATGCGGCTGCGCTGGAGGTGATGGAAGCGATCCTTTCGCGGGGTGACAACAGTCGTTTCGATGCGGCGCTGGTCCGTTCCGGTTTGGCGGTGGACGCATCGGCAGGGGTCTCGATGTTTCGCGAGGCCGGAGCGATCAGCATGTTCGCCGTTGTCTCTCGGCCCGATGGAATGGAATCGGCGGGGGCCACGCTCAGCGCAGAAATTGAGAAGATTCGGACCGAGCGGGTTACCGAGGCCGAGCTCGCCGAAGCCAAGAGCGAGATCATCGCCAGTTCGTTGCGTCGCCGCGAAACAGCTCGTGGGCGTGCTTTCGAACTGGGCGAAGCGCTGGTATCCTCAGGCGATCCGGGCTTCGCCGACAAGCGCTTGGCGGAAATCGCCGACGTCTCCGCTGACGACGTCTTGCGCGTCGCAGCCAGGTATCTCGATCCGCAGAAGCGCGTGACCTTCACATACACGGCCGGTGAGGACGACGCTTCGAAATACGCCAACCCGACAGCGTTGCCCAAGTTCCGTACCTTGCCCCCGGCCACGGGCGTCATCCGACAAGTGAAGCCCGAAGGTGAACGTATGGCGCCTCCAGGGCCGGCGGAAGCTCCCGATGTCGCCGCGCCGGAGATCGTCGAGGCCGAACTGTCGAACGGGATCAAGGTGGTCGCTGTGCGCACCGGCAATGTACCGATCGCGTCGATCGCGATGCTGGTTCCTGGCGGAAGCAAAACCGATCCGCGCGAAAAGGCCGGGTTGGCGCAAATGGCCGCCGCACTGGTCGACAAAGGTGCTGATGGCATGGACGAGGCCGCGATTGCTGCCGAATTCGAAAGCCTCGGCGCTTCATTTGGCGCCGGCGCCGGAAGCGACGGCGCGACTTTCGCACTCACCGCTCCGGTCGCCAATCTCGAGCAGGCAGGGGCACTGGCGGCCAAGCTGGTGCGCGGTGCAACCTATCCGCAGGATGTATTCGATCGCGAGCGCAAGCGGGCGATGGACGGTCTGTCGGTGTCGATGAAGGAACCGGGCAGCCTGTCGCGCTATGTCGCTCGGGTCGCGATCTACGGTGATGCGCCTTATGGCACGCAACCCGATGGCACGTCCGAAAGCCTTGCTGCCATCACCCGCAACGATCTGATCGAGCATCGCAACAGCTATTTCCATCCCAAGGCGCTGCAGATCGTTGTCAGTGGCGGGATCGCCCCGGAACAGGCGATTGCAGTGGCTGAAGACATGTTTGGAGATTGGCAGGTCGCAACGCCACCCGCCGCGATTCCAGACGAAGCAGCAGGCGATGCCTTGCCCGTCCGAACCATCGTGGTCGACATGCCCGATGCCGGTCAGGCGTCGGTTATTGCCGCCGTTCGTGCTCCGTCTCGGCAAAGCCCCGATTTCTTCCCGCTCGAACTCGCCAACAGCGTGCTCGGCGGTGGATCGAGTGGGCGTCTGTTCGAGGAAGTCCGCACCAAGCGTTCGCTGAGCTATGGCGCGTATTCAGGCTTTGCCGATCGCAGGGACGAGTCGATCTTGCAGGCTGGCGCGCAGACCAAGAATGAATCTGCAGATGAAGTCGCAAGGCTGTTCCTCGATGAGTTTGAACGGCTCGGAAACGAACCCCTGAGCGAAGACCTGCTGCAAAAGCGACGACTTTATCTCTCGGGCAGCCAAGCGCGCGCTTTGGAGACCAGCGGCGGTTTCAACTCGATTGTCGCTACGCTGCTCCAGCAAGGTTTGCCGCCGGAAGAGGCTTCGATGTTCGCGGAGAGATTGGCAGCGGTCGATTCTGTCGCCGCGAGCCAGGCAGCGAGAGACTATGTCGATCCGGCCAAGGCCACCATCGTGATCGTCGGCGATGCCAAGCAGTTCCTCGAAGGGTTGCAGGAATTCCGAAGCGATGTCGAAGTGATTCCGGCAAGCCAGCTCGATCTCGCATCGGCCGATTTGCGAAGGCCGGAGGTTGTCGCGGCGACCGACAGCGCAAACTGACCGGCGCGTGCGACGGGGCTATTCCGCCGCTTCTTTTTCTTTGTCACGCTCGATGGCCTGCTGCGCCCACATCTCCGCATAGAGCCCGCCCTTTGCGAGCAATGTGGTGTGGTCGCCGCTTTCGGCCAGTTCGCCGC
>CAZJZO010000065.1:0-20494 GCA_964550495.1 uncultured Porphyrobacter sp.
CCAATTCGGGCCACCCGGGAATGCCGATGGGGATGGCCGATGTCGCAACCGTCTTGTTCAGCAATCACCTGAAATTCGACCCGGCGCGTCCCGATTGGGCCGATCGCGACCGGTTCGTCTTGAGCGCGGGCCATGGATCGATGCTGATCTACAGCCTGCTGCACCTCAGCGGCTATGCGGCTCCAACCAGGGAAGACATCCGCAACTTCCGGCAACTGGGGTCGCCGTGTGCCGGGCATCCGGAGAATTTTCTGCTCGAAGGTGTCGAATGCACTACCGGCCCATTGGGTCAGGGTCTGGCGATGGCGGTGGGGATGACCATGGCCGAACGTCACCTCAACGCGGTGTTCGGCGATGATCTGGTTGATCACCGAACCTGGGTCGTCGCCGGTGATGGCTGCCTGATGGAAGGCATCAACCACGAAGCCATTGGACTTGCCGGGCATTTGAAGCTTGGACGGCTGATTGTGCTGTGGGATGACAACAACATAACGATCGATGGCACCGCCGATCTTTCTACCAGCGAGGATATCAAGGCGCGCTACGGGGCTACCGGCTGGCATGTTGCGGAATGCAACGGTCATGACTTTGCCGATATCGAACGAGCCATGGAAGAGGCCAAGGCCGATGGTCGTCCATCGCTGATTGCCTGCAAGACAGTGATCGGGAAGGGCGCACCGACCAAGCAGGGCACGGCTGCGACCCATGGCGCACCGCTGGGTGCGGACGAAGTTGCGGGTGCGCGGGAAGCCCTGGGTTGGACGGCCGAGCCATTCGAAGTCCCCGACGATATTCTGGCCGATTGGCGTGAGACGGGTGAACGCGGTCGCGAAGCGCACGGCGCGTGGGAAAGCCGCCTTGCCGGATCGGATCAGAAGGTCGAGTTCGAGCGCCGGATGGCAGGCGAGCTTCCGCACGGCAATGCGATGAAGGACTATGTCGCTACCTTGCTGGCCGATCCCAAGAATGTCGCCTCGCGCAAAGCGAGCGAGATGGCCTTGGCCGAGATCAATCCGCGCCTGCCCGACACGATTGGCGGTAGTGCCGACCTGACTGGTTCCAACAACACCAAAGCGGGCGGGATCGAACCGTTCACCGCCGACGATTACTCCGGTCGCTACGTCTATTACGGCATTCGCGAGTTCGGCATGGCGGCGGCGATGAACGGCATGGCGCTGCATGGAGGCGTGATACCCTATGGCGGCACCTTCCTTGTGTTTACCGACTATGCGCGCGGTGCGATCCGCCTATCGGCGCTCCAGAAGTGTCGCGTCATCTACGTGATGACCCACGACAGCATCGGTCTGGGCGAGGACGGTCCGACCCACCAGCCGATCGAGCACCTAGCCAGCCTTCGGGCGATGCCCAACCTGCTGGTCATGCGGCCTGCCGATGCGGTCGAAACCGCCGAATGCTGGGAGATCGCGCTCAAACAGCCCGATCGCCCAACCATCCTCGCGCTCTCGCGCCAGGGCCTGCCTCAGTTTCGATTGGAAGCGGCGGATGAGAACCTGTCAGCTCGCGGCGCCTACAGAGTGAAAAACGCAGGTGCGGATCGCAAGGTCGTGATCCTCGCCACGGGTTCGGAAGTCGGAATAGCTATTCAGGTCGCAGAGGCCCTTGAAGCAGGTGGCACAGGGGTCGATGTGATTTCCATGGTGTGCACCGAGTTGTTCGACGAACAGGATGACGCCTATCGCGCCGATGTCCTGCCCGAAGACGCATTGATCGTCTCGATCGAGGCGGCCAGCACCTTTGGCTGGCAGCGCTACACTGGTACAAGCGGGCTCAACATCGGTATCGACAGCTTCGGCGGATCTGCACCGGCGAAAGACCTGTTCGCCCATTTCGGTTTCACTGCGGAGGCAATCGTCCCGCAAATCCAGAACAAGTTGAACAACTAAGCAGGAGCTTTTTCTATGGCCACGAAGGTTGCCATCAACGGTTTCGGTCGCATCGGGCGACTGGTTGCACGCGCGATCCTCGAACGCAGCGATCACGATCTCGAACTCGTTTCGATCAACGATCTGGCGGACACGGGCTCGAACGCGCTGCTGTTCCAGTACGATTCGACCCATGGCCGCTTTCCCGGCACCGTCGCAGTTGGGGAGGACGCGATCATTGTGAACGGCAAGTCGATAGCGGTCACCAGCGAACGCGACCCGGGCAATTTGCCGCACGCAGCGCAGGGCGTCGATATCGTGCTCGAATGTACTGGTTTCTTCCAGAGCCACGAAGCTGCCGAACCGCACCTTTCAGCCGGCGCCAAGCGGGTGCTGATTTCGGCCCCGGCCAAGAACGTCTCGGCGACCGTGGTCTATGGCGTGAACCATGAAGTTCTGACAGCCGAAGACGTCATTGTCTCCAACGCAAGCTGCACCACCAATTGCCTTTCGCCGGTTGCCAAGGTGCTCAATGAGACCGTTGGAATCGAACGCGGTTTCATGACCACGATCCACTCCTACACCAACGATCAACGCATGCTTGACCAGATGCATAAGGATATGCGCCGGGCACGTGGAGGCGCGCAGAACATGATCCCGACCACCACCGGTGCAGCCCGCGCCGTTGGCCTCGTTCTGCCTGAACTCGCTGGCAAGCTCGATGGTTCGTCGGTGCGTGTTCCCACGCCCAACGTCTCGCTGGTCGATCTTGTGTTCCAGCCAGGCCGCGACACAACGGCCGAGGAGCTAAACGCTGCCCTGAAAGCGGCTGCCGATGGCCCGATGAAGGGCGTGCTGGATTACACCGATCAGCCGCTCGTCAGCAGCGACTTCAACCACCACCCGGCAAGTTCGACGGTGGACAGCCTTGAAACCAGTGTGATGGAAGGCAAGCTCGCGCGCGTCGTCAGCTGGTACGACAATGAATGGGGCTTCTCGAACCGCATGATCGACACTGCCGGAGTGATGGCGAAGTTCCTCTGATCTGCCGACAAAGGACCGGATATGGCCGCCTTCAAAACACTTGATGATCTGGGTGAAGTGACGGGCAAGGTCGCGCTGGTTCGGGTCGACCTCAACCTGCCGATGAAGGATGGTTCGGCAACCGATGTTACCCGAGTCGAAGCGGTCAAACCGACGATTCTCGAACTAAGCGAGAAGGGCGCGAAGGTGTTGCTGCTCGCCCATTTCGGTCGCCCGGGTGGCAAGCGGTCTTCGGTGCTTTCGACCAGCTTCGTTCAAGGCGATGTCGAGGAAGTGCTGGGCAAGGAGATCATGTTCGTTCCCGAGCTTTCCGGCCCGGTGGTGGACCAGTCGATTTCGATCCTCCGCGACGGCGATATCGGCTTGCTCGATAACACCCGGTTCTGGCCGGGTGAGGAAGGCAACGACCCTGGCTTTGCCGAGGCAATTGCGACGCATGGCGATTTCTATGTCAACGATGCGTTCTCGGCTGCGCATCGAGCACATGCGACGACCGAAGGTCTGGCGCATCATCTGCCAGCCTATGCAGGGCGCGCGATGGAGCGGGAACTCAAGGCGCTCGATGCCGCCCTCGGCAGCCCCGAACAGCCTGTCGCGGCGGTCGTCGGTGGGGCCAAGGTGTCGACCAAGCTGGCGGTGCTCGAAAATCTCGTCGGCAAAGTTCAGCACCTGATCATCGGCGGCGGAATGGCCAACACCTTCCTCGCCGCGCGCGGGGTGAATGTTGGCAAGTCGCTATGCGAGCATGATCTTACGGCCACGGCTTCGAAAATAATGGACGAGGCCGATCACGCCGGTTGCACCGTACATCTGCCCTACGATGTCGTTGTAGCGAAGGAATTTGCTGCCAATCCCGCATCATTGAGAACCTGCAACGTCCACGAGGTTGCCGAGGACGAAATGATCCTCGACATTGGACCGGGCGCGACCGAGGCGTTGGCCGATGTGCTCAAGACCTGTCGTACTCTCGTGTGGAATGGCCCGCTTGGCGCCTTTGAAACCGAGCCGTTCGATGCGGCCACAGTGGCGCTTGCTCGCCATGCCGCAGCATTGACTCAAGAAGGTTCGCTGACCTCCGTCGCTGGCGGAGGCGACACCGTAGCGGCGTTGGCGCTGGCTGGTGTGACTGACGAAATCACATACATCTCAACCGCCGGTGGCGCTTTCCTCGAATGGATGGAAGGCAAGGAATTGCCGGGCGTTGCAGCACTCTCGAGCTAGGCCATGGCCGACATCACCGTTGATTTGAAAGTCCGGGAAGACCTGCTCATGCAGGCTTGGATGCGTCGCGACAAGGGAAGCTTGAAGAAGTTTCTGGAGCGCGATTTCACCATGATCATAGGCGCGGAGAAACCGCAATTGCTCGATCGGCCAAGCTTTCTCGGCTCCTGCGAAGCGCAATTCTGCCTTCAGGGTTTCCGGTTTGGTGAGGCCTATGCCAATCGCCATGGCAAGTTTGCCTGGTTCTCAGGCGCGGTCGAGTTGGAAATGCGATTGGCGGGCAAGCCATGGAAAGGAACATTCTGGCTGACCGATCTCTGGCGCAAGTCTGCATTCGGGCGGAGCTGGAAAGTAGCCGAGCGCAGCCTTTCTCAAGCCGAACCGGACGAAGAGGTTTCTCACGCAATCCACCGACTGCAACTATGGCGATAATTCGGGCCATATTCGTGTTGACCGGCCTGATGCTGGCGCTTCCGGCGGTGGCGGAAGAGCCGGGCTACGACGACTTTGGCAAATTCCTCGAAGAGTTCCGTGCTGAAAGCGGCACTCCGTCGCTGAGTGCGGTGATCGTCAAGGACGGAGCGATCGCCTGGGAAGGGTATTTCGGTACCTACGACGATGAAGGCGATCTGCCGACCCGGCCCGAGACGACGTACAAGATCGCCTCGGTTACCAAGCCGATCGCGGCCACGGCGATCCTGGCCGAGCATCTTGCGGAAAGACTGGCGCTTTCCTTGCCGATGGCCGAGGACGAGGGCTGGACCGATCTTTGCGAGTTCTTCGTCGGCAAAACGCCAATCCCCTTTATGGCTGGCGGCGAGGATCGGCACGGAAACCCGATTGCGCCGATGGCCTGCGGCAAGCCAACCACGCTCGGCCAGATGCTCGACATGCGCGCCAATGGAGAAGCGTTCGTCTACAATCCGATCGCATTTGCGCGGATTGATCGCGCGATTAGCGGGGCAGGCGGACGCGACTTGCGCACCATCGTCCGCGAGCGGGTGGCAGATCCGGCTGGGATGCAGGACACCGCGCTCGGATGGCGCGATCCGGAGGGCGGGGCGGCTCTGAGATTCCTCGCCGAGCCGTTCCATGTCATCGATGGCCGCGCAGTGAAACAAGCGCTGCCGGACGACGATTTTCGCGCCGCAGCTGGGATCATAGCCAGCCCGCGTTCCGTCGCCGCCTTCGACATTGCCTATGATGCGGGGCGGTTTTCGGGGACCGACGACTTCACTGGCACCCCAATCGGACCGCTTGGCGATTATCGCCAGGGCTGGTTTCTCGAAGACTGGAATGGCCAAAGATTAATGTGGCATTCGGGGTGGAACGAGAAGCAGTATTCGGCCCTCTACCTCAAGGTGCCCGCAAAACGCCTGACCCTGATCGTTATGGCCAACACCGAAGCGGTGTGGTGGGGCAATTCGGTGGTCAAGGCCGAGATAGTCGAGAGCCCAATTGCCATTCGTTTCCTGGAGACTTTCGCGAAATGAGCGAGACCGAATACGGATATGGCAGCGCAGTCCGCTGCGATGAGGGCGAGTTTGCAGGGTGGTATCACTGGAACCACGACCCCTATGAAACGCGATCGGGCCCGTTCTTCATGTTGCGGCAGGAGGACGGAAGCTATCTGAGCGCGTTCCGTGCCGAGGCACGGCATATGAACGGTGCGGGTTTCATGCATGGCGGATGCCTGCTGACCTTTGCCGACTTTGCCCTGTTTGGGATCGCAACGGACGAACTGGGCAGCGACAATGCAGTCACGATGAACCTTTCGGGAGACTTCCTGGGCGCAGTGAAGGAAGGTGCCTTGGTCGAAGCGCGCGGCGAAGTCACGAGGGGAGGCGGCAAGACGATCTTCGTCCGCGGACTGGTCACCGGAGATGGCGAACCTGCGCTTAGTTTTACAGGCATTATCCGCCGCTTTCCCAAGCGTGGCTAGCGGCGGTGTTGCAGCCCATGCTGGTGCTGGCTAAGGCGCGCACCATGGCGACGCATAGGTATGCATTGCGCATATCGCCGCAAGATTGGACAGGTAAGGAAACCTCATGAACACCGAACAGATGACTGCCAAGATCGCTGAAGGACAAGGGTTTATTGCGGCGTTGGATCAGTCGGGCGGCTCGACTCCCAAAGCCCTGCGCGGATACGGCGTAGAGGACGGCGAATGGTCGGGCGATGATGAGATGTTCGCTCAGATTCATGCGATGCGTTCGCGGGTGATCACCTCACCCTGCTTTGGCAGCGGCAAGGTGATTGGTGCGATCCTGTTTGAAAAGACCATGGATGGGGAAGTTGACGGCCAATCGACGGCGGACGCGCTGAAATCGCGCGGAATTGTGCCGTTTATCAAGGTCGATCAGGGACTGGCCGACGAGGCGGACGGTGTCCAACTAATGAAGCCGCTCGACAAGCTTCCGGCGCTTCTGGAAAAGTCGGTCGCCAAGGGCATGTTCGGAACCAAGATGCGATCGGTGATCAAGTCCGCAAGCCCGACCGGAATCGCGGCGATCGTCGAGCAGCAGTTCGCAGTCGGCAACCAGATTGCCGATGCGGGTCTTATGCCGATGCTTGAACCCGAATATGACATTACCGCCGCCGACCGCGCCGAAGGCGAGGACATCCTGCTGGCCGAGATCATGAATGGTCTGGACGCGCTGCCAGAAGGACGTCAGGTCATGCTCAAGCTCTCGATCCCGGTGAAACCGGGGCTCTACACGCCGGCAATCGAGCATCCGAACGTGTTGCGGGTGGTGGCGCTTTCCGGCGGTTATTCAACCGATGACGCTTGCGAGCATCTCGCTCAGAATCCGGGCATGATCGCAAGTTTCAGCCGCGGATTGCTGCAGGATCTGCGAAAAGGTCAGACCAACGAGGAGTTTGACAACGCACTTGGCAGCGCGATCGATCGGATTGCCGAGGCAAGCCTGGCTGGCTGAGCTATCGGGTCTGGCCTTCGTCGAACCGCACAAACACAATATCGAGGTTGTACTTCCGGAGCGGGATTGCGCCGTTGCGAACGGGAGGTGTGCCGCCATTTACGAGCAGCAACGCCCCGCCAGGAACTGGGGTCAACTCGTCGAGGCGGAGCGGTATTTCGCGTATGCTGCCATCAAACCTGTGAAGCACGGCCGCGATCACCAGCCGGTCTCTCCTGAAACAGAGCCGGTAGTCGAGACAGCGCGAGTCCTCGATAATCCCGAATGGAGTGATCTCCACTTCGCCGATTGCTATCCGGTCGAAAATGGCAACATCGAATGCGGTGTCGCGTCTGTCCTGCGCGCTTGCCGAGGCGGACATCGCCAAGGCGATGATTGCTGCAATGATCGGTTTGATTGAGTGGCGCATGGACGTGGCTCCTTCATCACCTGTTTACCATACTTGGCATGCTATGAAATCTGCCACGCGCCGCTGGTTCAACTTGGGACACACCACTGATGTCGCGCAAGATTGGCGGGCGTCGATGAGCGCGCTATGGGCGCGCTATGAGTGAACCGAAGACCCAGCTCTATCTGATCTCGCCGCTCGATGTCAGCGGCAGTTTTCCGCAACGGCTTGAACGCGCTCTGGATGCAGGCAAAGGCGTCGTTACCGCCTTTCAGTTTCGGGTGAAGGGAGTAGAGCAGCATGAGGCTGCGGCGCTTGCCGAGCCGCTGAAAGCCATTTGCGCCGCGCATGACGTAGCCTTCATAGTCAATGACGATGTGGCGCTGGCCAAACGGCTGAAAGCCGACGGGGTCCATCTGGGGCAGGGTGATGGCGATCCAAGGGAAGCGCGCGATCAACTTAGCAGGGACGCACAGATCGGGGTGACCTGCCACGCGTCAAAGCATCTTGCGATGGAAGCGGGCGAGGCAGGGGCGGACTACGTAGCGTTCGGTGCATTTTTTGCTTCGACCACCAAAGACAAGGGCGACGCAGAGAGACCGGGAAGGGAATTGATCGAATGGTGGACGGCTCTGTTCGAAATCCCGTGTGTCGCGATTGGCGGAATCACGCCCGATAACTGTGCTCCACTCGTCGAGGCCGGAGCCGACTTTCTGGCGGTATCGGGATCGGTGTGGTCTGGAGATGAGGCTGCCGCCGTAGAAGCATTCGCATTGGCGATAGAGAAAGGGTAAGAAGCGGTCATGTCTTTCGTCGACCGCCTGCTCACTATCGTGATCACTGCCACTATCACTTCGGCAGTTTGGATTGTCGCTGGCGGAAGCTTGATGGAACTTGCCAGCCAGAGACAGGGTGAGGATTCCTTGCGCCCCGCCGAAGCGGCGCCCTCGCCCGTGGGGGATCAGACCGGGGCTGTTGAGGCAGGAGTGGAGCAAACCGGCTCCGAGGATGCCTCGCCCCCTTCGCTCGCTACGGAACCAGCTTCGACGCCAGAAGACGACAGGGAAGTACTGCGTATCCCGGTCATGAATGTGCGCGCATCCGATCTGTCAGATACGTTTTCGCAGGCACGGGGCGATGCGGATGGACGCCTCCACGAAGCGCTCGACATCATGGCTCCCGAAGGGACGAGCGTTGTCGCCGCTGGGCCGGGGACGGTTGCAAAACTCCATCGATCGGCGAGCGGGGGCAATTCGATCTATGTGCGCTCGCCCGACAGGCGGACAATCCACTTCTACGGTCATCTGGAAGCATATGCTGAAGGTCTTCGCGAAGGTCAGAGGGTCCGCAGCGGCCAGCGATTGGGCACGGTTGGCAGCACAGGCGACGCATCGCCCGATGCACCCCACCTGCACTTTGCGATCATGCGAACGACTGAAGACGCAGAATGGTGGGAACCCGCAAACGCGGTGAATCCCTATCCGCTACTGACCGGGCAATAGACGCTAGCGCGTACCAATAAGACGGGTGCAGAGCAGCTTGCTGGGCGAGTTACCTTCAAGCTTCCGCAGTTGATTGGTGCCCACCCGGCGGAACCGTTGGCCCTTTCTCGGGCCGCGGGTGAAGGTCAGCTCGTTGCCTCGCATGATGTACGTCCCGCTGCCATCGGCATCGCGGTAGCTCGACGCGGTTCGGATACGGAACTGCTCGCCTTCCACCACTTTGAAAGCGTCACCAGCTGCATCGCCCGGCAGCGCGCACTGATAGATTCCATGCGGCATCGTCCGCAGCATGCCACCGGGAGGCGCGGGCGCCGGATCCTCCGCGTGCAACATCATTGGCGAAGCCGCAGCGAGCGCTGCGGCAAAGGCGGTCAAGAGAAGAACGTGAGTGGTCTTCATAGAAACAATCCCATTACTGCACGACATATCATTGTGCAGGCGCGAAATCCAACGCGTTAACGTTAAATCCGATTGCGTGTCGCTGAGCTTGCTGTCCCCAACGCGCTCAGCTATTGGCGCGCTTCAATCAACGGGCGAGCCGCAACGAGCACGCCGAGTATTTCCAAACAAAGGCCGAATGCCCCATGAAAATCAGCGGTGTCGATATTCGCCCCGGCAATATCATCGAATACGAGAATGGTATCTGGAAGGTCGCCAAGATCCAGCACACGCAACCTGGCAAGGGTGGCGCATACATGCAGGTCGAGATGAAGAACCTGCAGGACGGTCGCAAGACCAACGTCCGCTTCCGCAGCGCCGACACGGTCGAGAAAGTGAGGCTCGACACTGCCGACTACCAGTTCCTCTATGAAGACGGAGATATGCTGGTGTTCATGGACACCAGCACTTACGAACAGATCAATCTTCCGAACGACCTGCTTGGCGATGCACGCCCGTTCCTACAGGACGGAATGGAGGTTCAGCTTGAACTGTGGGAAGAAAAGCCGATCAGCGTGCAGCTTCCGCAGCAAATCGAAGCCGAGATCGTCGAGGCGGATGCGGTGGTCAAAGGGCAGACCGCCTCGTCCAGCTATAAGCCCGCAGTGCTCGACAATGGCGTGCGCATCATGGTCCCGCCGCACATCGAAAGCGGTACGCGGATCGTCGTGGACGTGTACGAACAGACCTATGTCGGGAAGGCTGGCTGACTTCCCATGAGCATGTTTTCAGGCCTGGTCCGGGTGATGGAGCGCGCTGCGCGCAAGGCGGGCGGCCGATTGCGCCGGGATTTTGGCGAAGTCGAACACCTGCAGGTAAGCCGCAAGGGCCCGGCTGATTTTGTCAGCAAGGCCGATATGCGCGCCGAACGCACGCTCTATGACGAGCTGCTACACGCACGCCCCGATTGGGGATTTGTGATGGAAGAAGCAGGCGTGATCGAAGGCGCGCCCGACAAGCCGCGCTGGATCATAGACCCCCTCGATGGCACGTCCAACTTCCTCCACGGTATCCCGCATTTCGCGATCAGCATTGCGGTGCAGGAACCACGGCTCGATGGCAAAGGCTGGGGCGATGTCACCGCGGCAGTCGTCTATCACCCGATCAATGACGAGACCTACTGGGCCGAAAAGACGCGCGGCGCGTGGCTTCAGGACGCACGATTGCGCGTTTCGGCGCGCTCTCGACCGAGCGATGCACTGATCGCGACCGGCATTCCGTTCCAGGGACACGGCGACTTTGCCGAATGGAGCCGGATCTATGGCGTGATCGGCCCCGAGGTCGCCGGCATCCGGCGGTTCGGCTCTGCTGCGCTCGATCTGGCTTACGTCGCCCAGGGCCGGTTCGACGGTTTCTGGGAAAGCGGGCTGAACGATTGGGATACCGCTGCCGGATGCCTGCTGGTGCGCGAAGCAGGCGGCTTCGTCAGCGACTTCCGCGGCCGTTCGAACCCGATTCACTCGGCTCAGGTTCTGGCCGCGAATGATGTGCTGCACTCAAAGCTGCACAAGATGCTTGCGAATAGCTTGAAGTAACTCGCGCGCGGCGCTAACAGCCGCGCTTTCCGCGTTGAGTGTGCCCCTGTGGTGGAATTGGTAGACGCGAGCGACTCAAAATCGCTTTCCTTCGGGAGTGCCCGTTCGAGTCGGGCCAGGGGCACCAATTTCTTCCTGATGTTGTGATTTGTGTCACGATCGTCGCTCGACTTTCGTGCAAATGTGACGTCGAATAAAGGGGTTGGGCCCTTTTCGAACGAGCACGTCAATGTCACAGGTAGTCGACCTTGCGCTGGAGAGAGCTTTATCAGGCCATGAAGAAGTCAATCGGCATAATCACCGTCCATGGAATGGGAAAGACCAAGTCACCGGTCGAGCAGCCGAAAGATCACTACGCCACGCAACTTTATCGCAAGTTGCAAAAGAAACTCCGTAACGACGAGTTTCAGTCGGTGGCCTGGGGCTTCAGTTACTATCAGGATGTTCTCCAGGATCATCAGGAAGAATTGTTCAGAAGGATCGAGCCGAAGACGATCTGGCCCGACTTGCGCCAGTTCCTGATGTTCGGATTTTCCGACGCTGCGACTCTCGAAGCGAACAAGTGGGGTGTTTCGAGTCCCTACTATCAGGCCCAGCTAAGGTTGTTGCGGACGTTTCGACAGGTCTTCGCCCAGCTGGACGAAAATGCGCCGTTGTTCATCATCGCCCAGTCTTTGGGCGGGCAGGTCATGTCGAACTACCTTTGGGATGCGGGCAAGACGGATCCACCCTCTAAGACGGCCCAGCCAATCTGCAGCGTCTGGAATGTGCCACAGAATTTCGGCTCCGAGGCCGAGCGAGATTTCTGCCGGGGCTTTCGAATGAAACGCTTTTATACGACAGGTTGCAATATACCCCTGTTTGTTGCCGGCCTGGATCGCAAGAAAATCAAGCCGATCACGCCGAAGCATCCGGAATTCGAATGGCGCAACTACTACGATCCTGCCGACGTGCTGGGATATCCGCTGCAAGACTTGAGCGACTGTTACGCGAAGCGGGTGGACGACTATCCGATAAGAGCCGGAGTAACCGGCGGGATTTCGCCATGCAGCCATGTACACTATTGGACTGACAACGATTTTCTCGATCCACTGGTTCGCGACATAAGGAGCGCGCTTCCATAGCCTTACGTCGGCGAACTGGCCGGTTCCGACGAAGGGACGACAAAACCCTTGCGGTTTGGGCCAAGCTTTGAAAAACCCCCCACTGACGGGTTCATGCTAGAGCTTCCATCCTATCACGCCATGGCCGCGATGGTCATTACGATCCTGATGTTCGTGGGATTCGTGCGTGGGCGAATGTCGATCGAGATCGTTTCGCTGCTGACCATCGCCGTGATTGCGGTCGGCCTCTATTTCTTCCCGTTGGAAGGCGCTCGTCCGATTGACGGGCTCGCGCTCGCCTTCGGCGGCTTTGGTCACTACGCGCTTATCACGATCTGCGCGCTAATGGTGATGGGGCGGGGATTGGTCGTCACCGGCGCGCTGGAGCCAGCGGCCCGGATCCTTGAACGGATGTTCAGGGTGAATCTGCAATTCGGATTGCTGATATCGCTGCTGATCGCGTTCTTCCTCTCGATGTTCGTGAACAACACGCCGGTTCTGGTGTTGATGATCCCTATCTTTGCGGCGCTCGCCCAGCGCGGCGCATTGCCGACGTCGAAGACGCTGATGCCGCTCAACTCGGCCTCGCTCCTGGGCGGAATGGCGACGACCATCGGTACGTCGACGAACATCCTCGTCGTCTCGATCGCGGTCGATCTGGGAATGCGCGAGATCGGGGTGTTCGACTTTACGCCGATTGTGCTGCTCGCCTCGCTGGTTGCACTGCCATATATGTGGTTGGTCATGCCGAGGTTGCTCAAGGACAACCGCGTCGAGGCTGACGATTCGGTCCGACAATTTCATACACGGCTGCGGATTGCGACTGGCAGCGATTTCGTTGGAAAGGATATTGCCGACGTCCTTCCCCGACTCCCTGATGGCATCAGGGTTCACGGCCAGCCACTGGGGCCGCTTCAAGCGCAGCAGCAATTGCATATTTCGGGAACGCACGAGTCACTGGAAGACGCCGTCCGGGTCTTGAAAGGGGAATTGGCCCCGAGCTGGGTGCTCGACCGGATCCGCCGGCAGTCTTCCGCTCAGGGCACCGACATCATGGTCTTCGAAATGACCGTGACGGCGGATTCGCGCTTGATTTCGCGCACGCTTCCTTCCTCCGGAATCGCCGATCTATACGGAGTGGCGGTCTTGGGAATCCATCGTCCTGAACGGCTGCTCGGTGAGCGGGATCAGTACTCCGAGGTCGGGGATTTGAGGATCGCGGAAGGCGACGTGCTGCTGGTGATGGGCATGCACGAAGACCTGCAATCCTTTGCCCGTGCTGACAGCCTGCTGATGCTCGAAGGCGCGCGGGAACTGCCACGCCGCTCGAAGGCGCTGCTCGCGGCTGCGATCATGGCATTCGCCGTTTTTACCGCTTCGGTCGGCATTTTCCCGATTGCGATCTCGGCGTTGGCGGGAGCGATCCTGATGTTTGTCACCGGTTGCGTGAAGTTCGACCGCGTGGGGCGTGCCTTGTCGGGTCAGGTGATTGTGCTGGTCGCCGCCAGTATCGCGATCGGTCGTGTGATCGACGAAAGCGGCGCTGCGGCGTGGTTGGGCGAGGCCCTGTCGCTGGGACTCGGCGTCCTGCCCCCAGCCTTGGTGCTCGCCGCAATCATGGCATTCGTGACCTTACTGACCAATTTCGCGTCCAACGCCACCGCAGCGACCGTCGGCACGCCCATCGCGTTCAGCATCGCTGCACAGCTAGGCTTGCCGGCCGAGCCGCTCGTGCTCGCGGTGCTGTTCGGCTGCAACCTGTGTTACGCAACCCCGATTGCGTACCAGACCAACATGCTGATCATGGCCGAAGGAAATTACGAGTTCAAAGACTACATCCGAACCGGCGTGCCATTGGTCGCCCTGATGGTAACCGCATTGTCGGTTGCGCTGGTCTTCACCTACAACCTCTGATCCGTTTGGGCCTCAACGCTGCCCTCGAAGCGATGCCTCGCTTCTAGGCGTAAAGGAAGTGATCTGCGGTCGGGACTTGTGCTGCTCACAACCACGCAGATGTCCACGAACGTAACGACCGCCAAAACGCTTGGAGCGTTTCAGCGGCCGTATTCTCCTCCCCAGGAGAACTTGAATGTGGCTGGCTTTGCCTACTCGCCAGACGGCACGTAAGTGCCCAGCCGGTGGTGCAGCGCGTTGATCTTGGCGAGTTCGTCTCGGTCTTCGGTGTTGCGAGCATGGCTTTCCAGCGCACGACGCAGCAGTTTCATGTCGGCCGTCGAAAGCAGCGCGCGGGCGCGTGAAGGCTCACGGCTCGGTGTTTCTGTATCGCTCATCTGATCTCTCTCCTTGAGGGGATATTGATGAAGCTAATGGATGGATAGGTTGGTTCCCGCAAGGCCGCATTTGATCGATCTTGCAGGAACCCCCTCTCCACCTGAGGCGAGGCGCTGCCTATGCTGCCTCGAACTGGTTCATGGTGTTGTCCTTACCGCCTGCCTTGAGGGCGGCTTCGCCAGCAAAGTATTCCTTGTGATCGTCACCAATGTCCGAACCGGCCATGTTCTGGTGCTTCACGCAGGCAATACCCTGGCGAATCTCTTCACGCTGGACGTTGAGGACGTAGCCGAGCATGCCCTCTTCACCGAAGTAGCGCTTGGCGAGGTTGTCTGTGCTCAGCGCAGCCGTGTGGTAGGTCGGCAGCGTGATCAGGTGGTGGAAGATGCCGGCGCGCTTCGAGGCATCGGCCTGGAAGGTGCGGATCTTCTCATCGGCTTCGGCGGCGAGTTCGGTTCCGTCGTAGTCCACGCTCATCAGCTTGTCGCGATCAAAGGCTGAGACATCTTTGCCCGCTTCGGCCCACGCATCGAACACCTGCTGGCGGAAGTTGAGCGTCCAGTTGAAGCTCGGCGAGTTGTTGTAGACGAGTTTGGCGTTGGGAATGACTTCGCGAACGCGATCAACCATCCCTGCAATCTGCTCAACATGCGGTTTCTCGGTCTCAATCCACAAGAGGTCCGCGCCGTTCTGCAGCGATGTGATGCAGTCGAGGACGCAGCGGTCTTCGCCGGTGCCGGCGCGGAACTGGTAGAGGTTCGAGGGCAGACGCTTCGGCGCCAACAGCTTGCCATCGCGGCTGATGAAAACCTGGCCGTTGGTGATGTTGGAGGGATCGACTTCCTCGGCGTCGAGGAATGCGTTGTACTGGTCACCCAGGTCGCCCGGTTCGGTCGAGTAGGCGATCTGCTTGGTAAGACCGGCACCAAGCGAGTCGGTGCGGGCGACGATGATTCCGTCTTCGACGCCCATTTCGAGAAATGCGTGCCGGATTGCGCGAATCTTCTGCAAGAAGTCTTCGTGGGGAACTGTGACTTTGCCGTCCTGGTGGCCGCATTGCTTTTCGTCGGACACCTGATTTTCGATCTGCAGCGCGCAGGCGCCCGCTTCGATCATCTTCTTGGCGAGCAGGTAAGTCGCCTCGGCATTGCCGAACCCGGCATCGATGTCGGCGATGATCGGCACGACATGGGTTTCGTAATTGTCGATCGCATTTTCGAGACGCTTTGCTTCCATGTCGTCACCGGCCTCGCGGGCTGCGTCGAGCGCGCGGAACATGCCACCGAGTTCGCGGGCATCGGCCTGCTTGAGGAAGGTATAGAGTTCTTCGATCAGTGCGGGAACGCTGGTCTTTTCGTGCATCGATTGGTCGGGCAAGGGGCCGAATTCGCTGCGCAAAGCTGCGACCATCCAACCGGACAGGTAGAGGTAGCGCTGCTTGGTCGAACCGAAATGCTTCTTGATGCTGATCATCTTCTGCTGGGCGATGAAGCCGTGCCAGCAGCCGAGCGACTGCGTATAGGAAGCGGGATCGGCATCGTACGCGTCCATGTCCGCGCGCATGATGCCAGCGGTGTATTTGGCGATATCAAGCCCCGTCTTGAACCGGTTTTGGATCGCCATGCGCGCAGTGCTTTCTGCGTCGACCGCGGCCCAACTCGGGCCGTTGGACGTGATCAGGTCGCGCATTTGGGCGATTTGGGCTTGGTATGTCATAGTGAGTTATCTCCTGAGAGGTGGGGAGTTGCCTCGTCCAAATGCACTGTTGCAGTGCAACATGACAGGAAAAGTTACAGACATTCTTGTCTCTATCCATGGAATGTGCGCTGATCTTGTGTAACTCTGTAAATTTATTTACAGAAGATTCATGACTGAAAGTGCGCTCCTGGCTGGCCCTGCATTGCGTCGTTTGCGCAAGCGCGAAGGTCTTACCCAAGCCGCAATGGCGGCTACGCTTGGCATCTCTCCAAGCTATCTCAACCTGATCGAACGCAACCAGCGACCTTTATCCGCCCGGGTGTTGGTCCAGGTGATCGAGCGTTTCGACTTCGATCCCCGAACCCTTCGCGTTGACGAGGCGATCGGTGGCCTTGATGGTTTGGCGCGGCGCATGAGCGACAAACGGTTTGCCGATCTTGCGATCGACCGCGAGGAATTGCAGGAATTCCTCGCCACCGCGCCCCAGGTCGCGGCTGCATTCGCTCGGCTCTATGATAGCGGTGCAACCGATAGCGCTCGGCAGGACGATCCGGCCAGGGATGCGCGAGAGGCGATCGAACGCTGGCAGAACCACTTTGCCGAACTTGACGATCGAGCCGAGGCATTGTCCGACGAATTGCGGCTCTCAAGCGGAGACATCAGCGCAGCCTTGCGATCTCGCCTACGCGAAAAGCACCAGATCACCGTCCGTATCTTGCCAGCCGATGTGATGCCTGGTCTTGTCCATCGGCTCGATTTGCACGCCCGGCAATTGCAGCTTTCCGAAATGTTGCCGGGGGCCGCGCGGCGGTTTCAGATCGCCCGGCAGATCGGCGCGCTCGAGCAACGCGAGGAGATTGAATTGCTGGTGGCGGGTGCGAACTTGCCCTCCAGCGAGGCGCGCAATCTCTTCCGTGGGCATGTGACCGACTATATCGCGGGAGCATTGTTGATGCCCTATCGTCGGTTCCTACGGGCCTGCGAACAGACCGGATACGACTTTGCCATACTTCAGCGTCGCTTTGCTTCCAGCTTCGATCAGGTCGCTCAGCGCCTGACAACGCTGCAACGGGTCGGCGAGCGTGGGCTTCCGTTCTTCAGCGCCCGGTTTGGCAGGACGGGCCGGATGGTAGGCTTCACTGCAGGGGCGAGCGGGGCAATGTACCCGCTCGACGGCGCGCGATGGCCAGCCTGGGCGCCCTACGCGGCGTTTGAAAGTCGCGGAACCATGCTCACTCAGGCGGTCACTTTCGGGGAAGGGGAAGCCGCACCAAAACACTGGTTCACCATCGCGCGGACGATCGAAGTCGATGGCGTCGCATGCTCCGCCCGGCGAGCGATTGTCCTTGGCCTAGAAGCAAGGTTTGCCGGAGAATTGACACAGGCGCGCGGCATATCGCTCGATCCCGCGGACGCGGTGCCGCTGGGGGTGGGATGCCCGCGTTGCGGGAGAGCAGATTGCCTCACTCCCGCTTCGCCGCGGCTTGCGCGATCGCTCGAGTTGTAGGCACCGAGCACGATTTCACAGCTCATTAACTGCAGAAAGCTTTGCAATTCGGGGCTTTAGAGGCCGGTTGTAAGGTTTACCGACACTTAAACTCTCATCGTTAAAGCAGCGTGACCGTTAACGTTGCGAGCAAAGCGCCAAGCGATGATCCGCCTGTTCAAGCACTATATTCCGCATGCCGTCCTGTTGCTCGGCCTGCTTGACTTTGCGCTGCTAGTGCTTGCGAGCGAACTCGCCTGGCAGGTCCGTGCGGTGCAGATCGACATGGACCCGGGACAGTTCATCGATCGCTGGATTCCGCTAGTCGGATCGGCGGCCATCCTGTGGCTGGCGATGATTGGTGTCGGTGTTTACGGCCCCTATGCGCTGCGGTCCTTGCGCTTTGCAGGGGCGCGGCTGTTGGTTGCGATCAGCCTTGGCATCATCGCGCTTTCGTTCATCGATTTCCTTCTGGCCGGTCAGAATTTCTGGCGCTCGACGCTGTTCTACACGATGGGATTTGCGATCCTTGTGCTTGTCGCAGACCGTCTGTTGCTCAACAGTTTTCTCGGTTCCTCAGCCTTCAGGCGTCGGGTCATGGTGCTGGGCGCTGGCGACCGCGCGCAAAGGCTGAGGGAGTTGGGGGAGAAGCCTGAAACCGGCTTCGCCATCGTCTCCTACATCGCAATGAGCGAGCCCGAGCGGGTGGTCGAAGAAGCAATCCCGCGCGAAGCCATCCATGACCTTGGTCGTTTCGTCGAGAATCTCGGTGTGAGTGAAGTCGTTCTGGCATTGCAGGAACGTCGAAATTCGCTTCCGCTTAGCGACCTGTTGCGGATCAAGACCAAGGGCGTTCACGTCAACGACTTCTCCAGCTTTCTGGAGCGTGAGACGGGTCGCGTCGACCTCGATACCGTCAATCCAAGCTGGCTGATCTTCTCGGACGGCTTTTCGTCCGGGCGCATGGTGTCGAGTGCGGTGAAGCGCGTGTTCGATATTGCCGCCAGCCTTATCCTGTTGTTGCTGACCTTCCCGATCATCGCGATCTTTGCCGTGCTGGTAAAGCTCGACAGCAAGGGTCCGGCGTTCTTCCGACAGGAACGCGTCGGCCTGTATGGCGAGACCTTTCATCTCATAAAGTTGCGGTCGATGCGCACCGACGCGGAAAAAGACGGTGCGAAATGGGCCGAGGAGAACGACCCCCGAGTCACGCGCCTTGGCAAGTTCATCCGCAAGGTTCGGATCGACGAATTGCCTCAGACCTGGAGCGTGCTGAAGGGTGAAATGAGCTTTGTCGGCCCGCGTCCGGAAGTTCCCAAATTCGTCGATGAGTTGCAGGAAGAGATCCCGTTCTTCGGTGAACGGCACATGGTCAAACCTGGCATCACCGGCTGGGCGCAAATCAATTATCCCTACGGTGCCTCGACAGAGGATAGCCGCAAGAAGCTCGAATACGATCTCTATTATGCCAAGAACTACACCCCGTTCCTGGATCTGGTGATCCTGCTGCAAACGGTTCGCGTCATCCTGTGGCCCGAGGGTGCGCGCTGATGCCGGAATTCGGTTCCTTGTTCCATTACCTAAGCCTGGGGGGATACCTTGCCGGCGCTGTGCTCAGTGCCGGGGCGGGGCTATGGATAATGCGATACGGCGATCGCACGCGGCCCGATCGTTTGGCGGTCGTGATCGCTTGCGGTCTGACCGCGCTGTGGTGCAGCCTCGCGGCATCCTTCGGTTCGGGCAACATTTCCGTCGAACTGGCCGAGACCGCGCGCAATCTCGCGCTGATCGTCGTCATTTTCCAGTTGTTCTCCGCGGATGGTCGCGACGAAAGCCTCAAGCCGACGCGGCCTGTGGTTCTCACTCTTGTGCTCGTCGAACTGTTTCAGCCGATCATCCTGTTGTTCGAGGCGCGCTTCGGAGCCTATCCAGAGCTGGCTCAGCTTGCCTTCGAAGTCTCGGCAGTGCTTCATATGCTCGTTGCGATCGGCGCGCTGGTGCTGCTTCACAACCTCTATGCCGGCGCTGCATCGACCTCGCGGCGGATCATGCGCTGGAGTGGAATCGCGCTGGCCGTGGTGTTTGCGTACGAACTGAACCTGTTCACCATCTCTTATCTGAGCGGGCAGGAACCCGGAGCGCTTGTCGCCCTTCGCGGCGTAGTTGTCGGTTTGATGGCGGTGCTCCTTGCGTTTGGCTCGAACGAAACAAGCGCAGGTCTTCATTTCCGTCCATCGCGCGCGGTGACGTTCCAGACCCTCTCGTTGCTGGTGATCGGCAGCTATCTGCTGATCATGCTGCTGGTCTCACGCTCGCTCGCTGTGCTCGGGGGCGATCTCGCTCGTGCAAGTCAGGTCGTCTTTCTCGTGGTCGGAATCATCGCCGCGATTGTCTTTCTTCCATCACAAAGAGTGCGCGGATGGTTGAGGGTGACGGCGACCAAGCACCTGTTCCAGCATCGCTATGACTATCGCGAGGAATGGCTTCGGTTCACCCGCACGATCGGACGCGGATCGAGCACCAGCCCGAGCTTTCATCAGCGCGCAGTTCAAGCGTTGGCGGACATCACCGACAGTCCGGCCGGATTGTTGCTGGTTCCGAATGAAGAGGCGCAGCTCGAACTTTCCGCGCGCTGGAATTGGCCCATTATCGAAGTGCCCGGCATTGCTGGAGAGCACAATCTGTCTGCGCTGCTTGAGCAGCATCACCATATCATCGATCTCGATCAGGTGCGTGCCGGGCAGGACATGCATGGAGAGTTGGAGCATGTGCCCGCCTGGCTGACCGAAGCCGAAGACGCGTGGGCGATCGTTCCGCTGGTTCACTTTGACCGGCTTGTCGGCACAATCGTGCTCGCACGTCCGAGGATCGAGCGGCGCCTCGATTGGGAAGACTTCGATTTGTTGCGCGTGGTGGGACAGCAGCTGGCCAGCTATCTGGCAGAACAATCGGGCCAGCAGGCACT
>CAZJZO010000066.1:0-20188 GCA_964550495.1 uncultured Porphyrobacter sp.
TACCTCCACACTCGCTGACCCCTCCCTGGTTGATCGACTCATCGAGGGAAGGCAGAACCGCTGAACCATGTCGCAACGGGTAATCATCGCTGACGACCATCCGCTGTTCCGGACCGCACTAAGCCATGCCGTGGCCAAGGTGTGGGACGGTGCGGAGGTGGTCGAAGCCAGCTCGGCAGGCGCAGCCCGAAAGGAACTTGAAGGCAGTTCCGCCGAAGCCCTGTTGCTAGACCTCCATATGGAGGATTCGAATGGGCTTTCGGTCCTCATGGATCTGCGGCAGGACTACCCGGCATTGCCTATCGCGATCGTCTCGGCAAGCGAGGAGCCGCGGGTATACGCGGCCGCAAGCCAACTCGGCGCAGCGGCGTTCATTCCGAAATCGGCGGGTCTCGACGAAATGCGCGATGCACTGTCAGCGGTGCGTGAAGGCGATAGCTGGTTTCCCGAGACCAACGTGGTCGAGGACGACGATCTGGCTCGCATGGCGAGCCTGACACCAGCACAACGACGTATCCTCGGGGCCATCCGGCAAGGCCTGCTCAACAAGCAAATCGCCTACGAGCTCGACATCAGCGAAGCGACCGTGAAGGCGCATATCACCGCGATCTTCCGAAAGCTGGGCGTCAACAATCGGACTCAGGCGGTGCTGCTGGCGGCCAAGCTCGATGTCGATCAGCCGGCTGCCGATTCGACCGAGCTCTGACTTTCGTCACCCCTGCGTGACAAACAGTCAGCGATCAAAGCACGCAAGGCCGCTGGCGATGACGGCTTGAGCAAGCGGTTGGCGTCCATTGCCTCGGCCGCTAGCTCGGTTTCTCCGGACGCTTCGGCGGTCAACAGGATTGCCGGCGGTCGCACGCCCCAGCCTGAACACAATACGGCATAGACCTGATCGCCGCGCTCTTCGTCGTCGAGCCGGAAATCCATAATGACGATATCGGGCGCCGCCGGTGTCAACTCGCGTGCTTCGGCAAGCGATCCAGCACAAACCACGTCGAGACCCCATTTGCTCAACAGTGCAGTGGTCGCTGCAAGCGCGGCAGGATCGTTGTCAACGGCAAGAACGCGGGCGCTCTCCATCAGGTGGGTCGGTCGCTTGACGCGAAGATTGGGTGCCGACGATTTCCATTCAAGGACGGGCATATAGAGCGCAAAACGACTGCCGCGACCAGGTTCCGAAGTCGTCTCGACATGAACATCGAGCAATCTTGAAATCCGCCTGACGATTGCGAGGCCCAGTCCGAGGCCCTCGCGATCCGTTGAGGCACCGCGCTGAAACTCGTCGAAGATCCGGGCAACGTCGTCTTGGGCGATCCCGCGCCCCGTATCGTGGACGCAGAGCATGACGTTGCCTCCGGCGCGGCGCACGCCCAGCACGATGCCTCCTTTCTCCGTGTAACGGATCGCGTTGCTCACCAGGTTGCGAAGGACGCTGGTGAGGAGCGCTCGGTCGGTTGTAACCCAAGCACTGGTGTGGACCCGGCGCAATTCGAGACCTTTTGCGCTCGCCTGTACCGCGAATTCGCGCGCCACTTCATCGAACACCTGATCGACCGCCACAGCTTCGAGACTCGGTTCGATCCCGCCGCCGTCGAGCTTCGAGATATCGAGCAAGGCGCGGATGAGCCTGTCAGCAGACGTGATCGACCCGTCCAGATCCTTCACCAGACGCTCGAGTTGCGGTTTGCCTTCAACTTCTTCGCCCAATGCCGATGCGAACAGTCGCGCGGCATTCAGTGGCTGGATCAAATCGTGGCTGGCGGCGGCGAGGAACCGAGTTTTTGACCTGGTCGCCTCGGCCAGTGCATCATTGGCCTCACTCAGCTGCTCGGTGCGCTCTGCAACCTTTTCCTCGAGGGCCTGCTCGGCCCGGCGATCGGCGGTTATGTCTGTATACGAGGTGACATAGCCACCACCAGGCGCGGGCGAGCCGACTATGCGCAGGAACTTGCCGTCATATTGCTCGCGTTCCATCCGGTGCTCGCGGCCGGCGCGCATATGGTCCAGCCGCCGCGCGACCTGGTCTTCGATCTCGTCCTGTGGCGTGTCGCTGCGCTCGAGGTTGAAACGGATCAGATCGGCAATCGGTGTCCCAACGCTGACCAGCTCGTCGGGCAGGTCGAACAGCGCCTGATAGCGGCTATTCCACGCCACCAAATGCATCTCGGAATCGACCAATGCGACGCCTTGGTCGATGTTTTCGATCGCGATCTGCAACAACTCACCGCTGAAGGACAGCCGCTTGCTGGCCTCGTCGAACATCGCCATCACCTCGGCGAGCGGGACCGGATCGCCGCCCGACCACGAGCCAATCATCATGCGGGCCGACGACGATCCGACAACGCCCGAAATCGTGCGCTCGGCCATTGCCATCACCGCCTCGTCTGCCGGGTCGCTGTCGCGATAGGCTTCCGGCATGGCGGCGATAGTGGAGTCAGCGCGGTCGCGCCCCACAAATTGGGTCAGCAGCAAACGCACGTCGGCAACACGCTTGTTGGTGACAAAGCGCGGGCGCTGACCCGGTGCCGGGGTGCCCACGAAGGCAGCCGCTTGCGACGCGTCCAGCAGCGAGGGCTGCTTGAGCGCCGATCCTATCCAGTAGGCGAGGCAATTGGCACCCAGGCTCAACAATACGCCAGAGACCAAGGTATCGGGGTGAATCGACAGAACTGGTGCCGAATTGCTCGCAGCAGGAAGGATCAACAGCGCGAGCCAGAGAGCGAAACCGACCGACAATCCGGCCAGCATCCCCGCTTTGTTGCCGCCACGACTGACCATCCCCAGCACCAGGCCGGGTGCGAATTGGGCGGCAGCGGCGAAAGCGAGGGTGCCAAGCCCAGCCAAGTTGGTGACTGATCCGAAGCCGAGATAGAACAGGTAGGCGAAGAACAGCAGAGCCGCGATCACCCCCCGACGGATGGTGAGCAGGCGCCCGGCCAGCTGGCTGCGATCTCCGCCACCTCTAAGCGCTCGCCGAAACACCAGTGGCGCGATCAGGTCGTTGGTGATCATGGTAGACAGCGCGACGCTGGCAATCACGATCATCCCGGCAGAGGCCGAAAACCCGCCGATGAAGACAAGCAGAGCCATCGCTTCATTGCCGGTCGCAAGCGGCAGAGCCATCACGATCGTGTCGGGGTTGGTCCCGGTCGGCAATGCCACCAATCCCGCCATCACGATCGGCACGATCACGGCCGAAACCAGCACCAGATAGGCCGGGAAAACCCATTGCATGGCGCCGTTCGGGCGGTCGCCGATCGCTTCGACAAAGGTCATGTGGAACTGGCGTGGAAGGCACAGGGCCGCGCAAGCCGCGATCAAGGTGAGAACGGCAAAGCGGGCGTCAAGTTGAGCAGGTTCGAACACTTGCGGCGTTGCCGGAGCATCGTTCTGGAAAAGGAGGTACAGGGCTAACGCAGCCACGGCCAGGAGCGCCAGCAGTTTGACCACCGCCTCCACTGCGATCGTCAGAACCAGCCCGGCATTGTCGCCTGCCATGTCCGCTCGCCGCGAACCGAACAGGATCGCGAACAGTGCCATCAGCCCTGTCACCATCAGCACCAGTTCGTCAGAGGCTACTTGCGTCGCAATCTCCGGATCGAGCGTGCTCAGCGAGGTGCTCAGCGATCGCAGTTGCAGCGCCATATATGGCAGCGCGCCGATGGTCGCGATGATCGTCACCAGTGCGGCAACGCTGGCGCTCTTGCCGTAGCGCGCCGACAGGAAGTCGGCGATCGAGGTGGAGTGCTGCGCCTTGGACTGTGCCAGAATGCGCCTCACAAGGCCGAAACCGAGTGTAAAGACCAGGATCGGTCCGAGATAGATCGGCAGGTAATCGAGCCCGGCTGTCGCCGCCGTCCCGACCCCGCCAAAGAACGTCCAGCTGGTGCAATAGACCGCGAGACTCAGGCCGTAGACCGTTCCCGAATGGCGCGACAGGAACGGCGCAGGGGAGCGATCCCGCCACGCCGCAAGCCAGAACAGCCCGGCCAGATAGAGGGTTGCGGCGCCAATGGCCGCGCCGAACAACATGATCCCATTCCTCTCCCAACTGAAAGGCTACGCCAAATTCGCAATTGTGCAAGTTCCTGCCTGCACACGACAAAAGGGCGGCGCATCGCTGCGCCGCCCCCTCGTTGCGACCCAAAAGGGCCTTTCCGGTGCGCTAGTGCGCGTGGGCCTCCCCTGCTCCGCGTGGGACTCGGATCGAGTCGACCAACTTGCGGATCTCCACCGGGGTTCCGGCGGTCATGCTCGCCACAGCGATCGCGACACCGAAATTGATCAGCATGCCGATGACACCGATCCCTTCAGGCGAAATCCCGAACAGCCAGTTATCCGCGGTGTTCGCCGCCGGGTTCATCAGCTTGAAGTAGAGGATGTACCCGAAGGTGAAGACCAGACCGGAGACCATGCCTGCAATGGCGCCCTCCTTGTTCATCGACTTGAAGAAGATGCCCATGAAGATCGCCGGGAACAGGCTGGCTGCGGCCAGACCGAATGCGAAGGCGACCACCTGCGCCACCCATCCCGGAGGATAAATTCCGAGATACCCCGCCACCAGGATCGCCGCCGTTGCCGCGATCCGCGCCGCGAGCAGCTCGGTCTTGGCCGAGATGTTAGGTGCGAATGTACTCTTCAGCAGGTCGTGGCTGACCGAGCTCGAGATCACCAACAGCAGACCCGCCGCCGTCGACAATGCCGCCGCAAGACCACCGGCTGCCATCAGGGCGACGACCCATCCAGGCAGATTGGCGATTTCCGGATTGGCGAGCACCATGATGTCACGGTCGACATAGACCTCGTTGGCGCTATCCGCATTCGGCGTGTTCGACAGCAGTCGCTCACCCGACGGACCGGTCTCCCCGGTGTATTCCGGCTTGCCTTCGAACGCTGCGCCCGGGCGATATTGCATCACCCCGTCGCCGTTCTTGTCCTGGAATGCGAGCAGGCCGTTGCCTTCCCACATCGGGAAGAACTCGTCGACTTCGCTGTAGGCGGTATCGTCCACCTTATCGACGAAGTTGAGCATTCCGAATGCACCCACGGCCGGAGCGGTGGTGTATAGCAGAGCGATGAAGACCAGCGCCCAGCCGGCCGATTTGCGCGCATCAGATGCCTTGGGCACGGTAAAGAAGCGCACGATTACGTGTGGCAGCCCCGCGGTTCCGACCATCAACGCGAGAGTGATGCAGAACACGTCGATCATGCTCTTCGACCCGTCGGTGTAAGCGGTGAAGCCCAGATCCACCAAGACGGTGTCGAGCTTCTGCAATACGCTCATGCCCGAGCCATCGGCCACCTCCGAGCCGAGACCGATCTGCGGGATTGGAGTGCCCGTAATCATGAAGCTGAGGAAGAAAGCCGGGACCATGTATGCGAAGATCAGGACGCAATACTGCGCGACTTGGGTATAGGTGATACCCTTCATCCCGCCGAGCACGGCGTAGATGAAGACAATCCCCATCCCGATGATCACGCCCAAGGTGATGTCGACATCGAGGAACCGCGAGAACACGATTCCCACCCCGCGCATTTGCCCGGCAATGTAGGTGAAGCTGATGAAAATCAGACAGATCACCGCAACCACACGCGCGGCCTTCGAATAGTATCGCGTACCGATGAAATCGGGGACGGTGAATTGGCCGAACTTGCGCAGATAGGGCGCGAGCAGCAACGCCAGCATCACGTAGCCGCCGGTCCAGCCCATCAAGTAGACCGAGCCGTCATAGCCGGCAAAGGCGAGGATACCCGCCATTGAGATAAAGCTCGCCGCGCTCATCCAATCTGCAGCAGTGGCCATTCCGTTGACGACCGGGTTGACCCCGCCGCCGGCGACATAAAACTCCTTCGTGGACCCCGCGCGGCTCCAGATCGCAATGCCGATATAAAGCGCGAATGTGAGGCCGACGAAGAGATAGATAAGGGTTTGCGTTTCCATCGTTCCCTCCCCCTCAATCGTCGAGATCGTACTTGCGCTCGATCTGCTTCATACGGATCACGTAGAAGAAGATCAGCGCGATGAAGACGTAAATCGAGCCTTGCTGCGCGAACCAGAAGCCGAGCGGATATCCGCCAAGACTGAACTGATCGAGGAGGTCGCGGAATAGAATCCCGGCTCCGAAGGACACGGCAAACCAGATCGCCATCAGGCTGAACAGCAAGCGCAGGTTTTCGCGCCAATAGGCGCCTTCCGCTTCGCTGGTTTCGCTCGATGGCTCGGCCGCGGCAGGCGGATCCGCCGGCGCCTCGTAGCCGTCGCTGACCGGGACATCGTTGTCGCCCGGGTCAGCCGTTGAAACGGAATCGTCCATTTCCCTCCCCTTTCTTCCTTGGGTCGGCGACACACATTCCGCCAACCTTCCCATGCAGGCTACGGAGACGGAGGAAAGAGAACGAGAGAGACTTTAGTCTAAGAGTGCGTGCGTCACGAATGCTCGAGCTGGGCGAGTGTGGTGTCCGGCGGCAAACGAGTGAGTTGCGCCTGGAACAGTTCCGCCGCCGCGATGGCATCGGTCAACGCGTCATGCGCGGAATAGTCCGGCAGGCCATAGCGTTGACGGCAAGGTCCAAGTCGATAGTCTTCGGTACCAACCAAGTTGGGGTGAATGTGGCGTTCCAGCGTCAGGGTGCAGATGCAACGCACTGGAAGTTTGGCTCCATGAAGAGACTTCACCGTCCTGCAAAGCGCATCCTGTTCAATCCAGGCGCCATGCGCAACGAGAATGCGGCCCGCCAGTGCAACCAGCAACTTGTCTGACACCTCATGAATTGGGCGCCCTCGCAGGGCTCTTTGCTCACCAATCCCATGGATCGTCACAGCCTGGGGATCGAGATCGGCGTCGCTGAGAATGTCGAGCGAATGCGCATTTGTCAGCCCGATTGTGTGACCTTCGAATGGCACCCAGCCTGCCTGCAGCAAGTGCGCGTCTTTGCGCAGGCCATCCAATTCAAAGTCGAGCGCGAGAAAGGGCGCTTGATCGGCCCGCATGGAGCGTTCGGGCCAATCCGCCAGCGCGTATGAACTCAGAATGTCGTGATTGCTGTTTGCCAGCGAACGTAACCCGCGTTCGAAGCGCCATTGCGCCAGCATCTCAAGCGATCCCACCTGCAAAATTGCGGCGCAACGCGTCCAGGGCGCCTCGGATGACCGAAAACGCGTCCTTTAGATAATCGCGCTCAAGTGGGGAAAGGTCTCCCGGCACAATCCGGTTGTCTGGGATCTCCCCGCACTCGACCTGACGGGCCTGGTGTCCGATCCTCATCTCGTTGACGAGAAGTAACGCTTCTTCAAGGCTTTGCGCATCATCAATGTTCATCTTGCCGGCTGCGGCCAGAGCTTGCAGTCGAGCGATAGTGCCTACCTCGCTCAATCCTGCTGCCAGTGCATGGGTTCGAGCAATATCGACGATCGGCATGATCGCCTGGCGTTTGGCGTTGAAGACACGTTGCCCGTCCTCCGATTTTTCGAGAACCAGGTTGCGAAAAATGCCAAGCGGGATCTTGCTGCGCAACGCGTCGCGAGCGAGATAGCTAACGAACAGCGGGCTGTCCTTGAACAAATCCACGGTGTGGTTGTGCAATTGGCGGGACAATGCGGCGTCTCCATGGACGTGTCGCATATCGAAAAAGATCGTAGCGCGGAGGATGCGATCCTCATCGGGACGTTCGATCCAACTCTGATATCGGTTGCTCCATCCGGTCAGCGTCAAACGCTGCTCGGCATTTTTGGCCATGATCCCGCCCTTGCAGAAGACATAGCCACACTCGTTTAGGATGTCCGAAACGCGATGCCCCAGGGATTCGAAGTAAGCCAGTCCATCATTGTCGACTGTGTCGCTGATCACAAAGCCATTGTCCTGGTCCGATCCGACCAGTTGTTCTTCGCGAGCAAGCGATCCAAACACCACAAAGGCGTATGGACAGGGCGGGTCGCCGAGTTCCTCTTCGGCCAGTTGTGCCGCACGGCGATGCACCGCTTCTCCGAGTGCTGACGTGAACTTCATCACATGGTCGGCGTGAATGCCTGCGGCAATCATCGAGGCAAAGCTTTCAGGAACCCGCTGAGCGCTCTGGATCAGTTCTTCTACGGTCTTGGCGCGGTAGATGGCTGTTCCCGTGTCAATCGCATTGCTTCCGATCGCGGAGAGTATGTCGGTCGCGCTCAAAATTCCGCTGAGCGCACCTTTGCCGTCGAGCAATGGAATGTGTCGAAATCCCCCGGAAGCCATCAAGGCCATGGCCTCGGCGGGATTGCTTTCGACCGAAAGGGTCTGCGGTGATGCAGTCATGACTTCGCTCACCTGATTATCGAGCGAGATCCCGGCCGCAACGACCCTGTTGCGGATGTCCTTGTCGGTAAAGATTCCCACCAGCGCCCCTTCGTCGCAAATCGCGAGAGTGCTGACGTCATCACGATGCATCAGGTCAACGGCTTCGGCGATACTGGTCGTCGGACGACAGGAACTGGGGACAGACTGCCGAACCAGATCGCCGAGACGAGTTGTCTCGAGAGCAAAGCCGGAAGAGCTCTTTCTTGCTTCCAAAGCGTGCTTGATCCGAGATGCTTCGTCTTCGGCGAAGAACTGGCGAAAGCTCGGATCCTTCTCTCTGAGCGCGTGGAAACTCTCTGCTGGGATTGCGTAGAGCAAGGTGTCTTCGATCGCGACTGTCGCGTTGTACACTTCCCCACCGCGGAGGAGCGATGGATAAGCAAACGAAGTGCCGGTCGCGAGCCGAGCGGTGAGTTCCTCACCTGCGAGGCGCAATTCGACCGAACCGGAGCGGACGACAAACAAACGATCGTTGTGCTGGCCCGCGTGAAGGATGGTCGATCCCGCTTTGGCGTATCGAACTTCGATTTGGCGGGACAACACTGCGATGTCTTCACCGGCAAGGAACTGGAACGGCGCGGTCCGCTCCAGGAATTTTGCAACTTCGGCAATCTCGCTGGTCATGTCAGCGATCCTATCGTGCGGCGGCAGCGAAGCAAATGCGACCTTGGTGCTATGCCGGTCCACGCCGATCGACTGTCGTGCGAAAGACCGAAGGTTGTGCTGGTTGCGTGAGTTGGGTTTGAACCAATGACCTTCAGGTTATGAGGGCTATCCCTGAATCTTCGATCAAACCAGGCCGTTTTTGGAATTCTCCGCTAACGCAACGGCATCCCAGCCGAGTACTTCGCGAAAGACTTCGGCATTATGCTCACCGGGCGAGACTGGCGCAGTGCGTCGGATTCCCGAAGTTGACTTTGAGAAGCGCGGGAAAGCGTTTTGCATTTTGAGCTTTCCATGCCCCTCCGTCTCGACTTCGACAATTGCCTCTCGCGCTTTGAAGTGCGGGTCGTCGATCATGTCTTTCGCGGTATAGACCCGGCCCGCCGGGATCGAATGTTCGATCATCAGCCCGTCGACCTCTTCAATGGTGAGCGTGCCCGTCCATCGATTGATCAGATTGTCCAGCTCTGTCTGGTTCTCGCCTCGTGCAAGATGCGTCTTGTAGCGCTCATCGTCTGCCAGTCCGGGTTGGCCCATAGCTTGCGCTAGCCGCGCGAAGATCGCGTCGTTATTGGCCCCGATCATGAACGGTCCGTCCTTGCACGAATAGACATTGCTGGGCGCGATGCCCGGCAGGATCGAGCCAGAGCGCTCACGGATGAAGCCGTTGTAGTCATATTCGGGGACGAGCCCTTCCATCACCTGCAGGACGGCTTCGTAAAGGGCAGTATCGATCACCTGCCCTTCGCCGGTTTTTTCTCGGTGATGAAGCGCGGCGAGCACGCCCATTGCTCCATAGGTTGCGCACAACGTATCTCCGATCGATATGCCCATGCGTGCAGGAGGGCGATCGGCTTCGCCGACAATGTAGCGCCAGCCTCCCATCGCCTCACCAATCCCGCCAAAGCCTGCGCGTGAAGAATAGGGGCCGGTCTGCCCATAGCCCGACATGCGGGCGACAATCAGGCCGGGATTGATGACATGGAGCGCCTCGGGCGACAGATTCCATTTCTCCAGCGTTCCGGGCTTGAAATTCTCGATCAGGACATCCGCCTTTGCGATGAGCGCTCGGGCGATTTCCTGCCCTCCTTCGACGCGCAGATTGCACGTTACCGAGCGCTTGTTGCGAGCGATGACTTCCCATTGAACCTTCTCTTCGCCCTGCCCCCAGTCGCGCATCGGATCACCTTTGCCGGGCGGTTCGATCTTGATGACGTCAGCGCCCATATCGCCCAGCAACTGGCCGCAGAATGGACCAGCGAGGAGCTGTCCCATCTCGACAACACGTAGCCCGGCAAGAGCCCCATTGTTGGTGGGTTCGCTCATTCTGCGGCCTCAGCGATATGCTGGTCGTGCCAGACCGGCTGGATCGGAGCAGCAAGCCCGGTTTCCTCTTCGCACTTCGCCCGCAAGGCATCGATACCGGGTCCATAATCGAATAGCGGCAGGTCTCCACGCTTGCCCTTGATGTCCTCGCGAAGGGCATTGGTGGCGGCTTCATCGACCGTGTGATCGGCGCTGACGACCACGCCGTACTCACGCGCGCCGTCGATCGAGACGAGGCCCTGCCGCACTTCAAGCGCGACCAATTCTGGATCGCGTTCCAGTGGATCGCCCCAGCCGCCGCCGCCCCAGGTGATAAAGTGCAATTGCTCGTCTTCCTTCACTTCAACATCTTCAATCTTGTTGCCGACGATCTCCGTCGATCCGTCGAGCCGTTCCAGGATCTTGGTCGCGCGCTTGCCGGGATGGCCGCCATTGACGCCCCACGGCGGCACAAACCAACGGTCATCGTGGATCGCTACCGCACCGTCGGCGAGGAAACGGTAGGTCATGTGGATCCCGTTGCCGCCTCGATGCAGACCTGCGCCGCCGCTGTCAGGCTCGGTTTCGTAGCGCTCGATCCGCAGCGGGAAATAGCGTTCAAGGAACTCGTTCGGCACGTTGGTGAAGCCGGGCCAAAGCGAGTGCCCGTCCGGTCCGTCTCCCAACGGACGGCCAGGAATGCCGCCGAAGCCGATCTGGAACAGCTGGAACCATTCGCGTTCGCGGCCCTCCCGATTGTCCCAACCGGAATAAAACAGGTGCGGCGAAGATGAGAATCCCGCGGCGTTGAGGAATTCCGGTGTCCCCTGACCCAACAACCCGCCGAGAATGTCGAATATCCGCCCCAGCGCATGGGTGCGACCCGAGAGCGCGGCCGGGAATTTCGGCTTGAGTAGCGAGCCTTCGGGAATGCGGACCTCGATCAGGTCGTAAAACCCGTCATTGAACAGGATCTGCGGGTCGAAGACCATGATCATGTAGATGCCGAAGAACATCTTGAACATGTTCTCGTTGAGGTAGAAGTTGATCGAGGCAGCGCTTTGCGGGTCAGTGCCGTCGAAATCGAGGATGACCTTGTCGCCCTCGCGCCACATCGTGCACTTGATCTTGTAGGGGCCATAGCCCTTGCCGTCATCGCAGATGTAGTCCTCGAAGCTCGCCTTCGCTTCGGGGATCGCTTGTCCGATCAGCGCTCTCATCGCGCGATGGTTGCGGGCAAGCAGTTCCTGTGTTGCCGAGAAGTAGACATCGTCGCCGAAGCGATCGGCCATTTCGACGATCCGATTGGCCGCGACCCGGCAGCTCGCGATCAGGGCGTTGAGGTCCGCCTGGCACCAGTCGGGCTTACGCGTCTGGTGCATGACGAGCTTCATCAGGTCTTCGTTATACTCACCCTTCTTCCAGATCTTCACGGGTGGAATGCGCACGCCTTCCTGGAAGATCGAGGTGGCCTCGATCGGCATCGAGCCGGGCACCATACCGCCAATATCGGATTGGTGACCGAACATCGCGGTGTAGGCAATCAGCCGCCCGTCCTTGAACACCGGCAGTAGCACCAGCCAATCGTTCGAGTGGCTGATCGCGCCTTCACAGGAATAGGGATCGGACAGGAAGATCATGTCCCCGTCTTCCAGCGTCTCGTCATAGCCCTTCAGGAACCCGTCAATGAAGCTGCCGAACTGGCCGACGATCATCTTGCCCGAAGGGTCGGCGATAAGCGGGAAGGCGTCGCCCTGTTCGCGAATGCCGGGCGACATCGCGGTGCGGACCAAAGTCGCGTCCATCTCGATCCGGGCATTGCGCAGGGCGTTTTCGATGATGTCGAGCGTGACGGGATCAAGATCGAGTCTTTGGAAAGGCTGTGGGTTCGTTTCGACGATTTGTGCTGGCATCGTTCAGCCCTCCACTTTCGGGTTGATGAGGATGTTGCCCACCGCGTCGATGGTCGCGGTGCAATCGTGCTCGACCAGCGTGGTCGAATCCATTTCAGTGATGATGGCGGGGCCGGAAACGACGTCCCCCTGGAGCAGCTTGGAGCGGTCGTAGATCACCGCTGCACGCTCGCTGCCATCCATCCACAGCGTGTGATCGCGGATCTTTGCGCGCGACGGGTCGCCGTCGCCTTTCTCAAGCTGCGCGGCCTCAAGCTCGAGCGCTTCGCCGAGCGCAACAGCGCGCAGGTTCACGATCTCGTGCGGGGTGTCCATGTTGAAGGTGAACAGACGGCGATGCTCTTCGTCGAAACGCGCGAGAATGCCATCGATGCCCTGCTCGCGCAGGGTTGCCTGGTCGATGGTAAGCGGAACTTCGAAAGCCTGTCCGGCATAGCGCACATCGACCTCGAATTCGCTGGTGATGCTGTCCGACGGGATTCCGTCTGCTTCAAGCTCCGCGCGGGTTTGCGCCGCCATTTCGTCGAGAAGGGAAACCAGCGCGTCGACGTCGGTTTCGCTCGCGAGGCGGCTGAAACTGCGAGCGGTTTCGGTCCGCATGCGGGTCGTGGCATCGCCCAGGGCGCAGAGCACGCCGGGTGAGACCGGGCTGACCGCGGGCCAGCTGCCCATCAGCTTGGCGACTGCGTTGACATGGAGCGGGCCTGCCCCGCCAAAGCCCATAAGCGCAAAATGGCGGGGGTCGTACCCCTGTTGCACGCTTATCATGCGCAATGCGCCGAACATGTTCTCGTTGACGATATCGATGATGCCACGCGCGGCTTCCATGAGCCCTACCCCCAAAGCGTCGGCAATGGTCTGAACGGCCCTGGTTGCGCCTTCACGGTCGAGGTGGAAAGACCCGCCAAGCAGGTCTTCGGGCAGGTAGCCAAGCACGACATTGGCGTCGGTCACAGTCGGCAGCTCGCCGCCTTTGCCGTATGCAACGGGTCCGGGCACCGCGCCCGCACTTTCCGGGCCGACGCGCAGCGCGCCCGTGAGTTCAGGCACGTGAGCAATCGAGCCGCCCCCGGCGCCCACGGTCTTTACGTCGAGCGAGGAAGCACGAACCGAAAGGTGGCCTACTTCGGTCGTACGCACGCGCCGTGGTTCGAGGTTCTCGATCAGTGCGACGTCGGTGGATGTACCGCCGACGTCGAGTGTCAGGATACTTTCCAGCCCTGCATTCTTTGCGACCCAAAGGGCACCGGTCACGCCCCCGGCCGGACCTGACATCAGGATATTGACCGGGTGTTCTTCGGCCTTCTGGCTGCTCATCAATCCGCCGTCGGAACGCAGCAGTGACAGCTTGCCGGTGACGCCAGCCTCCTTCAGCTTCTCGCGCAGGTTGGAGATGTAGTTGCCGACGACTGGACGCACCGCTGCATTGGCGACTGTCGAAAGCGTGCGCTCGTACTCCTGCATTTCCGGCAGAACTTCGTGGCTGAGCGAAATCGGAATGTCGCCGAAGACTTCCTGTGCCAGTTCACCAATGTGCTTTTCATGCTCGCCATTCACATAAGCGTTGATCAGGCTGACCGTGATCGCCTCGACTCCCTGCGCCTTGAGTTGTTCGAGCACCGCGCGCGCCTGCGCCTCGTCGATCGGACGGACTTCTCTGCCGTCGGCATCCATCCGGCCTTTGACGGTCAGCGTGTCCTCCAGCGCGGCCAGCGGTTGCGGCTTGGGCCAGACAATCCACGCGGCGAGACCTCCGGGCACAAAGCTGCGCGCGATCTGCATGATGTCCCGATAGCCTTCGGTCGTGATCAGCCCGACACGTGCACCCTTCCCTTCCAGCACAGCGTTGGTCGCAACGGTCGTCCCATGTAGGAAGAACTCAATAGCACCCGGATCGACACCTGCTTCCCGCGTGATGGCCGTCACCCCGTTGAGAATGCCCTCGGAGCTGTCATGCGGGGTAGACGGTGTCTTGTGACGCCAGAACGCCCCTGTATCGTTGTCGAACAGCAGCAAGTCGGTGAATGTGCCGCCCACATCCACACCAAGGCGATAGCGCATCAGGCGTATTCCTTTTCTTCTATCTTGGAGTTCGGGAACCCTCCCGACTTGGCCACCAACGCGGGCAGTTCCTTGCCCATAAGAGCGCTCAGCCAGCGGTTGGTCTCGATAAGGGATGAAAGGTCGAGACCGGTAGCGATCCCGGCGCGTTCGAGCATGTAGACGACGTCCTCTGTCGCCACGTTTCCTGCCGCGCCAGGTGCAAATGGGCATCCGCCGAGCCCGCCGATCGAAGCGTCGATCGTCGATACGCCTGCACCTATTGCAGCCCAGACATTGGCCAAGCCTGTTCCGCGCGTGTTGTGAAAGTGCGCGCGAACCGAGATGTCCCCGATGGCGTCTTTTACCGACGAGACCAGCCGCGTGACATGCGCCGGATTGCCGACACCGATCGTATCCGCCAACGCGATCTCAACCGGACCTGCATCAGCGAGCGCTTTCGCCATCTCGATAATCCGCGCTTCGTCTACCTCGCCTTCGAACGGGCAGCCGAAACAGGCGGCAATCGTCGCCTGCGCAGTTCTGCCCGCAGCCCTTGCGGTCTCAATAATCGCCCTAGCGGCTTCGACCGACCCGTCAGAACTCTGCCCCTGATTGGCCATCGCGAATTTGTCGGTGGCAACGCAGACTGCGCCAAGCTGGTCGATCCGGCCTGTCGCGATTGCGCGGTCGGCGCCGCGCTGGTTCATGACCAAGCCGATATACGTCACATCGTCGCGCTCGGGCAGGGCAGCGCAAACATCTTCGGCATCCGCCATTTGCGGCACCGCGCGCGGATTGACGAAGCTGGTGACTTCGATCCGGCGAGCACCGGCAGAGATAGCGCTTTCGATCAGCCTGATCTTGTCCGCCGTTTCGATCTGAACCTTCTCGTTCTGAAGGCCGTCACGCGGGCTCACCTCAACAATTTCGATAGGAGTTGTATACATTTTGGACATCAAGCCGCGCCCTTTTCGAGCTTGCGCATACCCATATGAGCGTCCGAATAGGCGTGGAAAGCACGGCGAATATGGCTCGCCATGATGGTTTCGGCCCATGCGCCATCGCGGCGCTCGAACGCCGACAACAGATCGGCATGCTCGTTGTACGAACAACGGAACGCCTCAGGATCGTAGTGCTGTGCCGTTCGCCATACGACCGGCTGCTCGATCAGGGCCGTAAGCAGGTTGGTGAGTCGTCGCGACCCTGCGGTCTCTAGCACCAGGGCATGGAATTCCCGATTGCGGTCAAGGAAGGTCGCGACATCGGGCTTCGGCTTTGCAATCGCAGTCAAAATCGCCTCGTTACAGGCGCGGAGTCGGGCAATTGTTTCGTCGGATATGCGTTCCGCAGCACGTCTCGCCGCGTATCCTTCAAGCATGGCGCGTAGCTCGAAAGCGTCTCCCACATCGTCCAGCGACCAGTCCGCGACAAAGCTTCTTTGCGAATCGGTACGCCTGATCAACAGGTCTGTTTCAAGCTGCTTCAAAGCCTCGCGAATGGGCGTTCGCGATACCCCGCATCGCTCGGCCAGCGCTTCCTCACCCAACGGATCGCCGGCGGACAATTCCCCCGAAAGAATCATCCCTCTGATCGTCTCATATGCGCGGTCTGACGCTTTTGTCATGGCGGGGATCTCGGTTGGAGGGACGAAGGGCGGACGAGTGCTTGACTTTGACTAATTGTATACAATAAGCGTCGCCACACGCAAGGTAGTGATTTGTCGTCCTTGTGAGGGGTGGCGGGATCCACACCGGCTGCGCATCTGCAACCGGCTGTGACCCGAACGGAGAAAATACGAGGCCGTGCAGCTTGGAAGAGCGGCCGTTCAAGGGGAACCCTAATGCGTCACTTTCACTTGTTAAGCGCAGCGTCTTTCATCGGCCTTGCCATCGCTGCGCCCGCCTCAGCCCAAACCGCCCCTGTTTCAGAAGATGCGGCCGAGGAAGAGGATAACACGATCTTCGTTACTGCACGCCGCCAGAACGAGCGGTTGCAGGACGTTCCCGCTTCGGTCTCGGTTTTGACAGCAGACGCTCTACAGAAGACCGGTGCCGAAAATGCCGAGGACTTCGCTCAGCTCACCCCGGGCGTGACAATCGTTACCGGCACTGCGGAAGCGGGTGACACCCAGATCAACATCCGCGGTATCAACGGTGCGCGCGATGCCGAAAGTTCGGTCGCACTGGTCGTCGACGGTATCCTCAAGACAAACACGGCTCAATTGAACCAGAACCAGGGCACACTGCGCCAGGTTGAAATCCTGAAGGGTCCGCAGGGTGCGCTCTACGGACGGAACGCGGCGGCTGGCGCCATCGCGCTTCAGACGGTGAAGCCGGGCGACATTTTCGAAGGAGGGGTAAGAGCTTCCTACGCCAACGAGAACACTTTCGAAGGCACTGCCTACATCTCCGCTCCCCTCGGCGAAAACCTGGGCTTCGTGCTGTCCGGATATTATCGCACGACCGACGGGTTCTTTCGCAACGAATTTCTCGATCGCGATGTCGTGGACGACCAGGAGGTGTGGAGCGTAGACGGTCGCTTGGTTGCGGGTCTGGGCGACGCCACCGAGCTCGACATCAAGGCGCGCTATTCGCAGCTTCGCGGTGCATCGATCAACTTCAATTCCTCGTTCCACATCCCGGCTTTTGGGGGCACAAATCCGGCTTTCTTCGAGGATGTGAACGAGCACCCGTTCCGCTACTATGGCAATATCCGCCCGACCAACGAGCAGGACAGCTTCGATATCTCAGCCAAGATCGAGCATGATTTCGGCGATCTCACATTGACCGCATGGGCACTCTATTCCGATGTCGACCAACTGCTCACGGCGGATGGCACATCGGCGGACTTTGCCCGCTTCATTGCTGCGGTCGATCCACAAGTGAACAACGTGGTCAACAGCTGCTTTGGCAGCACGGCAGCGCTCACAGGCTTTCCCGTCAATCAGCCCGGCTTCATCGGTGACATCCCGGTTCCGTTTATCTTTGCGCCCGCCAATGGTTCGACGTTCGGTGCGTACAGCCCGACCACCTGCGATGGCACACAGCTACAGATCCGCGAGCAATCCGACATCAGCGCTGAAGTCCGCCTTGCATCGTCAGGCGGCGGTGCGCTGAGCTGGCAGATCGGCGCTTACTTCCTGCAGATCGACCGCGAAACCGGGGTCAGCATCGGCGGTGACACAGGTGCCGGCGTCAGCGAACAGCTGTTCAACGCCCCGGGCAGCGCGAACCCGACCTCGCTGCTGCTGAACGACAGTTTCGATACGACCGTATTCGCAGTGTTCGGCAACGCGGAATACAATTTCGGCGATTTTACCGCGGGCCTGGCCTTGCGCTACGACATCGAGGATCGCTCCTCGGAATCGCTGGTTCCTGCAGGAGCCGTCGATCCCTTCACCGGAGGCCCTATCAATCCGGGCCTCGCATTCGGGGCATTCACTCCGGTTGAACAAACCTTCAAGCAATTGCAGCCCAAGATCAGCCTGAGCTGGCAGCCGACGCCGGACCTCAACCTCTACGCCAACTGGGGGATCGGCTTCAAGTCGGGCGGTTTCAACAACCAGGGCTCATCGGCGATCATCGATGCCAACTTTGTCCAGTTCATAGGCGCGGACGTCTTCATCGAAGACCAGTACGACAAGGAAGTGTCATCGGCGTTCGAAGTCGGTTTGAAGGGTGAAATCGCCAATGGCGCTATCACCTTCGACCTCGCAGGCTACTACACCGATATCGAAGACATGCAGTTCTTCGAATTCTTCGTCGGCTCGTTCGGCCTGCTGCGTGTCGTTTCGAACATCGACGAAGTCGAGGTCTATGGGGTGGAGCTCAACACCTCGATCGAAGTGGTCGAAGGCTGGAAATTCTTTGGCGCAGTCAACGTCACCGAATCCGAGATCAAAGCCAACAGCTCGCGGCCCTCGACCGTCGGCAATGAGAGCCCCTACACCGCCGACTATACGATCAATATCGGCACCGAGATCGATACGCCTTTGAACGACAGTCTCGACCTGATCATGCGGGCGGATTACAGGATCACCGGCCCGACCTGGTTCCATTCCTTCCAGGACCAGACGGCACCTACCTTGTTCTCCGGTCTGCTGCCGATCTCGGCGCTCGCTCTGCCCGCTTTTGTCGGTGACGCTGATTACAGCGTTGCCGAGCGCGAGGCATTCGGCGTGCTGAATATCCGTGCCGGAATTGAGTTCGGTGAGTTCACTGCATCGATATTTGCCGAGAATGCTCTCAATCGGAAATACCTGAACGAGGTAATACCGGCGATCGAGTTCGGTGGATCGTTCATTTCCCCGGGCGCACGTCGGCTCGTCGGCGTGGAGCTAGGTTACAACTTCTGATGTGGTCCTTGCCGCGATCGTCTGGCAAGGAAGCATGAATGAGCGATGTGGCCGACAATTACGCGAAGGCGTATGGTCAAAGGGCAGGCTTCGGGAAAAGGCCTGCCCTGATCCTCATCGACTTCGTCCAGGCCTATTTCGATCCTCAATGCGACCTCTATGCCGATGTCGATGCGGTGCTGGCATCCGCGCTCAGAACGCGTGAGGCAGCGCATGCGGCGAATGTGCCGGTCGTGCTGACAAATGTGGTCTATCACCGATCGGCAATCGACGGCGGACGCTTCTTCGAGAAAGCGAGGCCCCTTGGTTGTTTCGTCGAAGGCAATCCGATGGGGGATTGGGCCGAGGGACTGGCACCGGTTGAAAGCGAGCTAGTCATTTCCAAGCAGTATCCCAGCGCCTTCTTCGGGACGTCGCTTGCATCCACTCTCACTGCATTGGGTGTCGACCATGTGATCCTGACCGGTCTGACCACCAGCGGTTGCGTGAGAGCGAGCTGCGTCGATTCCATGTCGCACGGTTTCATAACAAGCGTGGTGAGAGACGCCGTAGGAGACCGGCACGAGGATCCGCACGAAGCGAACCTGTTCGACATGGACGCCAAGTATGCCGACGTGGTCGACGAATCCGAAATCTTGGAGTTTCTGAATTCACTCTAATGGCTACGGAAGTTGACGTTCCAAGGAACGACAAAAGGCCCCGCTGGAATCAGCGAGGTCTTTTTGTCGAGGGTTTTCAATCTGATGCTGGTTGCGGGAGTTGGATTTGAACCAACGACCTTCAGGTTATGAGCCTGACGAGCTACCGGACTGCTCCATCCCGCGGCACCTAGCTGGGCGTTCCGGGATCTTTTCCCTAGAGACGCCAAAAGGGCCAACCTTGAAAGGCTAGCCCTTTGACTGTGAATGGGTTTCTGCCCGCGCTTCCACAAGCTGCAATGCCTGGCGGCGACCTACTCTTCCATGCCTTAAGACATAGTACCATCGGCGCTATCTGGTTTCACGGCCGAGTTCGAGATGGGATCGGGTGGGTCACAGACGCTATGACCACCAAGCAATGAAGCTTGTGGAATGCGGGCTTAAATCGATGCGCACTGTTCAGTGCTAGCTTTGCAAAGGGCGTATCTGGCCGGAGAACTCCTCCATCGCAGACAGCCTGCAGGGCTGTCGTTGATAGTGCGAACTCTCAAGCGCGATCTGAACTATTAGGACCAGTTAGCTCCACACATTACTGCGCTTCCACACCTGGCCTATCAACGTCATGGTCTATGACGGTTCGAAGATACCTTATCTTTAGGGAGGCTTCCCGCTTAGATGCTTTCAGCGGTTATCCCGTCCATGCATAGCTACCCAGCGGCACGCCTGGCGGCATGACTGGTACACCAGAGGCATGTTCACCCCGGTCCTCTCGTACTAGGGGCAACTCCTATCAAGTATCGACGCCCACGGCAGATAGGGACCAAACTGTCTCGCGACGTTCTGAACCCAGCTCACGTACCACTTTAATTGGCGAACAGCCAAACCCTTGGGACCTGCTCCAGCCCCAGGATGTGATGAGCCGACATCGAGGTGCCA
>CAZJZO010000067.1:0-19089 GCA_964550495.1 uncultured Porphyrobacter sp.
AAGCTGCTGCTGCAAGGCGGCGCGATTCACCTTGCGGGCGAGGTCAAGGCGCGCGGGCAGCAGCGGCGTGCGCGTTCGGACTGGATGAAGATCGAGCAGCAGCGCGGCATCTCGGTCACGTCGTCGGTGATGACGTTCGAGAAGGAATATGACGGTGAGACAATCACCTTCAACCTGCTCGACACGCCGGGACACGAAGACTTTTCCGAAGACACCTATCGCACGCTGACCGCCGTCGATTCCGCGGTGATGGTGATCGACGCTGCCAAAGGCATCGAACCACAGACCCGCAAACTTTTCGAGGTGTGCCGGTTGCGCAGCGTGCCGATCATCACCTTCGTCAACAAGGTCGACCGCGAGGGCCGCGATCCGTTCGAGACTTTGGACGAGGTGGCCGACATGCTCGCGCTGGACGTCAGCCCGCAAAGCTGGCCGATCGGAATGGGCGGGCAGTTTGAAGGCATCCTCGATTTTGCCACCGGCGAGGTCGGTCGACCCGAAGGGCCTTCCAAGGAGTTTCTCGGCCAGCGCGACAGCGATCCGGAGATACCGGAGGAATTCGCCGAAGAAGCCGAGCTGGCGCAAGTCGGCTATCCCGAATTCGACCTCGAAGCCTATCGCAATGGCGATCTCACTCCGGTCTATTTCGGATCGGCGCTCAAGAATTTCGGGGTGAGCGAGCTGATCGACGCCATCGCCAGACACGCGCCCTCGCCACGCCCGCAACCGGCTGGCGAGGACCAGATCGCGCCCGATCACGGCGAGGTGACCGGCTTCATCTTCAAGGTGCAGGCCAATATGGACCCCAACCACCGCGACCGGATCGCGTTCATGCGGCAGGTGTCGGGCACCTTCAAACGCGGCATGAAGCTGACGCCATCGGGGCTGGGCAAGCCGATCGCGATCCACTCGCCGATCCTGTTCTTCGCGCAGGACCGCGAAATCGCCGACACCGCCGAAGCCGGCGACATTATCGGTATTCCCAATCACGGCACCTTGCGCGTGGGTGATACGCTCAGCGAAAAGGATGTGGTGCGCTTTACCGGTCTGCCCAATTTCGCGCCGGAGATCCTGCGCCGCGTGCAGCTCAAGGATCCGACCAAGACCAAGCAGTTGAGGAAAGCGCTCGACGACCTGTCCGAAGAAGGCGTGATCCAGGTGTTCTACCCGGAGATCGGCGCGCAGCACATCATCGGCGTGGTCGGCCAGCTCCAGCTCGACGTGCTGATCGCGCGGCTCGAGGCGGAGTACAAGGTTGAAGCCGGGCTCGAAGCGTCGCCATTCGCGACCGCGCGCTGGCTCAAGGGCGATCAGAAAGCGCTCGACGAATTCGAAAGCTTCAACCGCGCCAACCTCGCCAAGGATCGTGACGGTGACCTTGTCTTCATGGCCAAGAGCCCGTGGGATGTGAACTATCAGGTCGAGAAGAACCCGGACCTCACCTTTTCGGCGACCAAGGAAAGGTAAGGTTGCAGGCTGCGCAACTTCGAGGCAAAGCCCGATCCATGAACGGATCAGGCCCAACCTCCCAGACTTTCATTTCCCAACGCCTCAAACTCAACTACTTCGATTGGGGCAATCAGGAAGCGCCGCCGCTGGTCCTGGTCCATGGCGGGCGTGATCATGCGCGCAGCTGGGATTGGGTTGCGCAGCAATTCGCTGATGACTGGCACGTCGTCGCGATGGACCACCGCGGGCATGGCGACAGCGATTGGGTTTCGGACGGGAACTACAACTCGAACGATATGGTCTACGATCTCGCCCAGCTGGTGCATCAGCTCGGGCGCGGACCCGTAACAATCGTGTCCCACTCCATGGGGGGCAATGTCGCGCTACGCTATGCCGGCATGTTCCCGGACATGGTGACCAAGCTGGTCGCAATCGAAGGGCTCGGCCCGTCTCCTGAGTGGAAGGCGAAGCAGCGCGAGACGCCTTACCCTCAGCGGATGCGCGAGTGGATCGAGAAGAAGCGCAAGGCAGCGGGCCGCACACCGCGCAAATATGACAGCATCGAAGCGGCATTCGCGCGGATGATCGAGGAGAATTCCTACCTCACCGAGGACCAGGCCCGGCACCTTACGATCCACGGGGTCAACCGCAATGAGGACGGCACCTACAGCTGGAAGTTCGACCCGCATCTCAATGTCTGGGGGGTCGAAGATGTTGCCGATGAGTTCATGGAAACGACCTGGGGCGCGATCTCCTGCCCTACGCTGCTCCTCTATGGAGCCGATAGCTGGGCTTCAAATCCCGAGAAAGACGGTCGGCTAGAGCATTTCAACACTGCCAAGGTGATCGAGTTCGAGAAGGCCGGGCATTGGCTCCATCACGACCAGTTCGACCGGTTCATCGAGGTACTCCGCGACTTCCTCTAGTTCCCCTTAGGAGACAAGACATGGCTGAATTTTTCGACGCACTCGACGACAAACATGTTGCGATGATCGAGAAGCAGCCGGTGTTCTTCGTAGCGACCGCCGCCGCAGAAGGTCGGATCAATCTCAGTCCCAAGGGTTACGACGCTTTCCGAGTGCTGGCCCCGAAGCGAGTGGCCTATCTCGATCTCGGTGGATCGGGCAACGAGACCCATGCTCACCTGACTGCCGATGGCAGGCTCACTGTGATGTTCTGCAACTTCCAGCAGCCCGCCTTGATCCTGCGAATTTACGGCACGGGCAAGCCGGTGCTGCCGCAGGACGAAGCTTGGGACGAACTCTCCGGACATTTCACCATGATGCCCGGCACCAGGCAGATCTTCGACATTTCGGTCGAGAGCGTACAGACAAGCTGTGGTTGGGGCGTGCCGTTTATGACTCTCGAAGGCGAACGCGAAACGCTTAAGAAGGCGCACCGGCAGCAAGACCCGGCAGCGTGGGAAGCCAAGATGGCGGGGCGCACTTCCAGCATTGACGGGCTGCCAACCCGGGCGACGGATCGCTATATTGCCGGCGAATAGAGCACGGGAGTTGGGCCAATCGAGCTCAAGGTCGCGACCTACAACATTCACAAGGGCGTCGGGCTCGATCGGCGCCGCGACCCCGAACGCATTGTTGCAGTCCTGCGCGAAATCGATGCCGACATCATCGCTTTGCAAGAGGCCGATTTGCGGTTTGGCCAGCGGCCAAGCGTTATCCCGCGCGCCTTGCTTGACGACACCAGTTGGCATGCCCTGCCGGTGACCAAACGACGCCGGAGTCTCGGCTGGCACGGCAACGCGCTGCTGGTTCGCCGGAACCTCGAATTTGCCCTTGCCGGAGCGCTCGATCTGCCGGTTCTCGAGCCGCGCGGAGCAGTGTTTTGCGAGCTGCATGTCGGCGCACGGCGGATCCAGGTTGCCGGTTCGCATCTCGACATTTCGGGTTTTCGCCGCAGCGATCAGGTACGCGCTATAGTTGCTGCGCTCGACCGGATGGGCGGCGACTGCCCGCGAATCGTGATGGGTGATTTCAACAATTGGGGCCGCAACAATGGGGCGATGCGCCAGTTCGGCCGCGGTTGGTCGATTTGCGCGCCGGGCGCTTCGTTCCCCTCGCGTCGCCCGATCGCGCGGCTCGACAGGATTGTCCATTCGCACGACTGGGAAGTGATCGAGGCCGAGGTCCACCGCAGTCGGCTTGCTGCGCAGGCCTCGGACCATCTTCCGGTCTGGGCGCGCTTGCGATTGCCATGACGACCGACGGTGCGGATGGGGCTGCAGGCCGTCGCCTTGCACTGGGACGGCATCTGTGAGAACTTCCCCTTGAGGCTTTGAATTCCCGGGAGACTGGGTCGCGCTTGTCAAAACCTCGTTTTCGGTCCGCATGCTCAGGACCGATCTGCCTCCCGGAATGCTCCAGCGAGCGCAAGTTCGCAGCGCATGAGCGAGGGAGGAAAGCGTGACAGAACCACAAAGTGCCGCTGCTGCAGTGCAAAGTCAGGCGCGCGACGCGATGCAATCGGCTCTCGTTGCCGAAATCGAGAGCGTCGTTCTCGATCGAATGTCGGATGCCGGAGGGGCACTGGCCAAATTCTCGCGCATCCGCTCGGCATTCGGAGAGGTCATGGGCGTCGTCGGTCAGGTGCAGGACATCATCGCCATGGCGATGGCCGGCTACGAAGCAATGACAACCGAGCGACGGATGGTGCGCCGGGTCGCGGCGGCGCACGGCTTTGGCTACTGGGCATTCCAGCACCAGATCCGGCGGCAGCCACTGCAACCCCCAGCGAGCTTCACCGCAGACAATATTGCCAGCGATGCGCAAGACCGGAGCATCGGGGGGAGAACTGGCAACTCGAATTTCTCGTCCGATGGGGGCCTGACCGCCGCCGAATGGAACAGTATCTGGCGCGACGCCGTGCGCACGACGGTGTCGGGATTGGACACCCGCCTGCGCACTCAGATCGCGCGCGGGCAGGTGCAGACCCGGATGCAGGAGCGGTTCGGCAATGCGCTGCGGTTCGACGGACAATCCCCGCAGGCGATTGCGACGCAATACCGCGCAATGGTTATCTGTGCGGGCTTCGGTCAGAGCCCCTCGGCTGCTGCGGGAGGATTCCTGGTAACAATGCTCAAGGGAAAACCGCGCGTCGAGCAGGAACCCAATTTGAGCCTCTACCGGAGATATCCGTACAACCCTGCCTAATTTGTAAACAGATGATTAACAATTAGGCAGGCATTTTTGTGCAGGTGCGAAGGAATCGGCTGATTCCGCAACGTCACCCTCTCGACAGGAAAATGGCACGGCTCTTGCTGCCCTAGCTGCGCCGGGAACGACCCGGTGAGCCAAAGGGGGCACGGATGAAATTCATCATCGCCATCATAAAACCATTCAAGCTCGATGAAGTCCGCGAAGCGCTGGGCTCCATCGGGGTCGCCGGAATGACCGTTTCGGAAGTCAAGGGCTTCGGTCGCCAAAAAGGCCAGACCGAGATTTATCGCGGCGCCGAGTATTCGACCAACATGCTGCCGAAAGTGAAGCTCGAGATCGCCGCGAGCGACGAGATCGCTGCGCAGGTGGTCGAGACAATCCAGCAGACCGCCAACACCGAAGCGATCGGCGATGGGAAGATTTTCGTGCTCGATCTTGCATCGGCGACTCGCATCCGCACCGGCGAATCCGGCGAAACCGCACTCTAACGGGGGACGACAAGTGAAGCGTTCAATCCTTACTCTTGCTGCTCTCGCTGCTGGCGCAGGGCTCTTCGCGCAACCGGCGATTGCCGCTGTGCCTGATGCCGAGGTCGTCTCGGGTGGCACCGCGTATATCCTCAACACACTGCTGTTCCTAATCGGTGGTTTCCTGGTGATGTGGATGGCGGCTGGCTTCGCCATGCTCGAAGCGGGCCTTGTCCGCGCCAAGAACACTTCGACCCAGTGTATCAAGAATATCGGCCTCTATTCGATCGCTGGCCTGATGTTCTGGGTAATCGGCTACAACATCGCCTATCCGGGCGATTTCAACGGCTTTATCGGTGGCTTCAGTGGGCCGTACTCGATGCAGGCTGTGGGTGCAGCCGACACCGAGACGGGCTATTCGGTCGCGTCCGATTGGTTCTTCCAGATGGTCTTTTGCGCCACCACCGCTTCGATCGTGTCGGGAACCGTGGCCGAACGCGTCAAAATCGTTCCGTTTTTCATCTTCGTCACCGTTCTGACCGGTATCATCTATCCGGTTGTGGTGAGTTGGGAATGGGGCGCTGGCTACCTCGACAGCGAATGGGGCTTCTCCGACTTCGCCGGTTCGACGCTGGTGCACTCGACCGGCGGTTGGGCCGCTCTGATGGGTGCGATCATCATCGGTGCGCGCGTCGGCAGGTACGGTCCGGACGGGCAGGTCAATGTCTTCCCGGGCACCAACATCCCGTTGGCGACGCTGGGTACTTTCATCCTGTGGCTCGGTTGGTTCGGCTTTAACGGCGCCTCGCAGCTCGCAATGGGCACCGTGGGCGACGTGTCGGACGTGTCGAAGATCTTCGTCAACACCAACATGGCTGCCGCCGGCGGCGTGGTGGCGGCGATCATCCTGACGCAGCTGCGCTACAAGAAAGCGGACGTGACCATGGCGCTGAACGGTGCATTGGCCGGCCTCGTGTCGATCACCGCGGAGCCGCTCGCTCCAACCGTCGGGCAATCGATCCTGATCGGTGCGATCGGCGGCGTAATCGTGGTCTTCACCGTGCCGCTGCTCGACAAGTTCAAGATCGACGATGTCGTCGGCGCGATCCCGGTCCACCTGTTCGCAGGTATCTGGGGCACGCTGGTGGTCGCCTGGACCGCCGCGCCCGACGCCGGAGTGACCTTCCTCGGACAGTTTGTCGGTGTCGCGATGACTGCGGTCTGGGTCTGCGCAGCATCGGCTGTCGTCTGGCTTGCGCTCAAATACACCATCGGGGTTCGCCCGTCCGAAGAGGACGAGGTTGGCGGGCTCGACCATGCCGAGATCGGCGTGGAAGCCTATCCCGAATTCGCTCGCACCACCTGAGCGGACCACCAGCTTGGCGGGGGAAGATCTCTCTCCTCTCCCTCTTCCCCCGCCTCACATTGTTCCTCCTGCGAACATTCAACTGACAATGGCCGGGGCGGCAGCGTCGCTCCGGCCTTTTTTTGCGCATTTCTGGGTGTGGCCAGCGCGTTACAGGTGAAAGAAAAGTGCAACACTTCCGAGGGGATGCCATTGCAATCGCTGCAAACGAGGAGTCTTTTCCGCCGATAGGGACAATAACCCTAGCAATAGGAGAGAGACGATGCTTGCCCCCCAGCCACGTTTGACTTCGAATTTTCGCCGCGCGCTTCTGTGCGGTTGCGCCATTTCCTTGGCGTCGACGCCCGTCTTTGCGCAGGACAGCGAGGAGGAAGAAGAAGCCCAGTCAGGCAATGTGATCGTGGTGACCGCCACCAAGCGGGATTCGACCATTCAGGATGTGCCGTTCTCGATCAATGCTCAGACCCAGGAAGACATTCAGCGTTCTGGCGCGGTGACGCTCGAAGACCTCTCGCGCAATGTCGCCGGCCTGACGGTGCAGAACCTCGGCCCAGGTCAGAGCCAGGTTGCGGTGCGCGGCGTTTCAGCAGGCCAGATCGTGCGCGACCAGCCGGGCGTGAAAGAGCAAGTCGGCGTATACCTCGATGAATCGGTGATCTCGCTGTCGCTCTTCACGCCGGATCTCGACCTGTTCGACCTCAACCGCGTGGAGACCTTGCGCGGTCCGCAGGGCACCTTGTTCGGTTCCGGTTCGGTCGGCGGTACGATCCGCTACATCACCAACCAGCCTGAAATCGGCGTCACAGAAGGTCTGGTAGAGGCCAACGTGAATGTCGTCGAAGAGGACGATCTCGGCTGGCATCTGAAAGGGGCGGTCAATTTGCCGCTGGGCGATGTCGCGGCCATTCGCGCGGTCGGCTATTACACCGAATATGGCGGCTTCATCGATGCCCAGGGGCCGGGCGGTGGCGAGAACGTCAACAGCGGCGAGCGCTATGGCGGTCGCCTGGCACTGCGGGTCGATACCGGCACCGGTTTCAGCATCACCCCACGCCTTATCTACCAGAAGATCAGCGCAGACGGGTTCAACCGGCAGGAGCTCTTCAATCTGTTCGCCAACCCGTTCCTGACCAATCCGGTGCAACTGGGCGAGCGCGAACAGTTCCTGCAACTGCAGGAAGAATTCGAGGACGAGACCTTCATCGCCGATATGGTGGTCGAGGCCGATCTTGGCCCGGTGACGCTGACTTCGGTCAGCTCATTCACCAGCCGCGATATCCTGGTCAGCCGCGATGCCAGCGCGCTGACCGGATCGGTGTCGGTCGATCTTGGCTATCCCGATGCGGCGGTTCTGTTGCCCTCGAACCTGCGTGATACGACGGAAGTGGAGTCGCTGACCCAGGAGATCCGCTTTTCTTCGGACTATGACGGCCCGCTGCAATGGGTAATCGGCGGATTCTATTCCGAAACTGACCGTTTCTATCGTCAGCGCCTGCCCACTCCGGGCTATGCCGCCGCGACCGATGCGACACTCGGCGCGGGCACTTCGGCGGCGGTGGCCAACGGGTTTCCGAATCTGGATTCGCCGTTCAACTCGGACCTGCCCTACAATATCGAGCAGCTGGCAATTTTCGGCGAAGCGACCTTCGAAGTGACCGATGCGCTGACTTTGACGGCCGGCGGACGCTACTACGATTTCGAGGAAATCCGGACGATCACCACCGGCGGCCTGTTCGCCAATGGCGATGCGGGCGTGGTCGATGAGACGTCATCCGATGGCTTCACCCCACGCTTCCTGATCAGCTACGAGTTGAGCCCCGATGTCACCATCAACGCGCAAGCCTCGCAAGGCTTCCGGCTCGGGGGCGTGAACGATCCATTGAACGTGCCGCTTTGCAACGCGCAGGATCTGGCGCTGTTTGGCGGTTTCCAGGACTATGACGACGAAACGCTGTGGAACTATGAGATCGGGGTGAAGGCGCAGGGCGGCAATTTCACCTTCAACGCTGCCGGTTTCTACAACGACATCAGCGACCTTCAGGTAACGCTCGATGCCGGAAGCTGTTCGTCGCGGATCGTGTTCAACGTCCCCGAAGCGCACACGACCGGGATCGAAGCGGAAGTCGGGTTCAATCCGGTCGACGGCCTCAACCTGAACTTCTCGGGCAGCTGGATCGAAGCCGAATTCGACACGACGCTGCCCGGCGCATTGGCTGGTGCAACGGGTATCCGCGAAGGCAACCGCCTGCCATCGGTGCCCGAGTTCCAGTTCACCGCGAGCGGCAGCTACGAATTCCCGGTCGGCGACAATGCCGATGCGTATATCGCGGCTTCGGTCCAGCACGTCGGGTCGCGCTTCACGCAGCCGGCCGACCAGGAAGACAATCCGCGGACATTCGCGCACGGACTGCCGTTCGGCGGAGCTCCGGCGACGGCATCCACCACGGTCGATCTGTTGCTCGACGACTATCAGCTGGTGAACATCAGCGCAGGGGTCGACTTCGACAGCGGGCTGAGCCTGGTGATCTATGCCAACAACGTCCTCGACGAGAATGCGCTGCTCTCGTTCGACCGCGAACGCGGCGGGCGCGCTCGCCTCGGCTTCCGCGTCGGTCAGCCGAGGACGATCGGAGTGACAGCAAGACAGTCGTTCTGACCAAGACTTCTAAGCATAGGAGAGGCTGGGGCGAGACAATTCTCCCGGCCTTTCTTATGTCTGGCGGATGATGGAGATCAGACCAGCTCGGCCAGGTGACGCTGGCGACATCGCGGCGCTCATGGAGCTTGCGATTGCAGTGCTGCAACAGGGATATCTCACGCCGGCACAGATTGAATCGTCGCGCGCGGGTATGGGTCTCGATCTCCAGCTGATCGAAGACGAGACGTATTTTTGCGTCGAAGAAAGTGGTTTCCTGATCGGTTGCGGGGGATGGTCGAGGCGGGCCACTCTTTACGGTGACAGCCATTCGGCCGGGCGGGATGCCCGATTGCTCGATCCGGCCATTGACCGTGCCCGGATCCGCGCGATGTACACGCATCCCGAACACACCCGTAAGGGCGTCGGAGCGCTGATCCTCGAGACCGCGGAGAATGCCGCTCGGGCGGCCGGGTTCGAGGTCGCGGAACTGGTTGGAACCATGGCCGGACAACCATTTTATGAGGCTGCCGGCTATGTGGTCGAACGCGAATGGCACGACGAGAATGGCGCCGTGCCAGTGCCGATCGTCACAATGAGCAAGCGGTTGATTTAGGCTTCAGCCGCCTTCACGAAGTCGGCACACCTTTCGCCAATCATGATGCTCGGAGCGTTGGTGTTGCCGCTGACGATCTTTGGCATGATGCTGGCGTCGGCGATCCAGAGGCCATCGAGGCCTTTGAACTTGAGTGTCGGGTCGACCACCGCGTCATCGTCCGAACCCATCCGGCAGGTGCCGACAGGGTGATACACGGTGTCGGCGCGATTGCGGATCATCTCGTCCAGCGCTTCGTCGTCGTTCAAGTCGACCGGGTGGCGATCGGTCGGTTCGAAGGCCTGCAGCGGCGGCGCGTCAGCGATGCGGTGAGACAGCCTGATCCCTTCGCGCAGCACGGCAATATCGCGATCGTCGTCGAGGAAGTTGGGGTCGATAACCGGCGCGTCGCTGGCTTTTTTCGATCCCAGCCGAACGGTTCCGCGGCTTTCCGGCCGGAGAACGCACGCGTGAAGCGAAAAGCCGTAGCCTTTCACATTCTCGCGCCCGTGATCCTCCAGCACGGCGGGCACGAAATGCCACTGCACATCGGGCGTTTCGGCATCGGGCATCACTTTCCAGAAGCCGCCGGCTTCGGCGTAGCAGGTGGTCATCGCACCCGTGCGCTTGCGGCGATGCTCAACGATTGCGCCAGCCATCTTGAGCGTCCCCTTGATCGTTCCGCCGATCGGCACGTCGCTTTCGGTCTGCCAGCCGGAGACGTAGTCGATGTGGTCCTGGAGGTCTGATCCCACCGCCGGTTTATCGAGCACCACGTCGATGCCCTGCTGTTTCAAATGTTCTGCCGGGCCGATGCCGGACAGCATCAGAATCTGCGGCGAATTGAACGCCCCGGCTGAAAGGATCACGCCGCGCTTGGCATAGAGCATTTCCGAACGTCTGCCCTGCCGTACCATCACACCGGTCACGCGACCGCCTTCGACCACCAACCGATCGACCAGAGTCTTGGTACGGATTGCGAAGTTGCCTTGTTCGCGAAGCGGCTCGACATAGCCGCGCGCAGCTGACCAGCGTTCGCCGTTGCGCTGGGTGGTCTGGTAGAGTCCGAAGCCCTCCTGCGTTTCGCCGTTGAAATCCGTGTTGGTCCGCAATTGCAGCGCTGCGGCGGCTTCGACGAAGGCGTGGCTGGTGGGGTTGGGTGAGCGTTGATCGGAAACGAAGAGCGGTCCCCCTTCGCCGTGATAGTCGTCCGCGCCGCGCTCGTTTGCTTCGGATTTGCGGAAATAGGGCAGCACATCGTCATAGGCCCAGCCGGTGCAACCCATCGCCGCCCAGTTGTCGTAATCCCAACGGTGCCCCCGAATATAGACCATCGCGTTGATCGCCGATGATCCGCCGAGGCCCTTTCCCCGGGGCTGGTAACCTATGCGCCCGTTCAGCCCTTTCTGCGGAACCGTGTCGTATTTGTAGTTCGCGGAATTGCGAATGAAAGGCATGAAGCCCGGGGTCTTGATCAGGATATTGTCGTTGCGCCCCCCGGCCTCGACCAAGCACACGCGGCGCGTACCGTCCACAGCCAGCCTTCCGGCAACCGCGCTGCCCCCGCTGCCTCCACCAATGACGATGTAGTCGAAACTTTCCATTTCCTCTCCTCTTGGCGGAGTGGATTAAGCAGCTTCTGGGCTATCCGCAATCGCGTTTCGATCCGCCACCGGAATTGCGCCTGTAGAAGCTTGTGCCTGGCGGGCGATCCATCGTGCGCGGATTGTATCGGATGTGTCCCGGCTGCCATCGTGGGTCCAGCCGGGCTCGCGCAGCAGGTAAGACAGTTTGTGCTTCCATGGCGCACGCCAGATGTCGGCCAACATCCCGATCCATTCGTGGAACACCGACCACAGCAGGTTGAAACTGCCTAGCTGCTTGATGATTCCATAGCGGATTTGCTCTTGATCGGTCTCTGGCTCGAAGGTGCCGAACATCTTGTCCCAGACGATGAAGACACCGGCGTAGTTGCGGTCGAGATAGCGCGGGTTCGTCGCATGGTGAACGCGGTGGTGGCTCGGCGTGTTCATCACCGCTTCGAACCAGCGCGGCATCTTGTCGATCGCTTCGGTGTGAATCCAGAACTGGTAGATCAGATTGATCCCGCCGACGATCGCAATCATTGCAGGGTGAAAGCCCAACAAGACCAGCGGTATTGCAAACAGGAGGCCAAAGGTGAAGGCGCCGGTCCAGGTTTGTCTGAGTGCGGTCGAGAGATTGTAATGCTGGCTCGAATGGTGGTTTACATGCGCGGCCCACATCCACCGGATCCGGTGCCCGGCGCGGTGGACCCAGTAGTATTTGAGGTCATCCAGCACGAAACAAAGTGGCCACGCCCACCATACGGTCCACCATTCGGGACCAAGATCGAACACGCGATACTCATACGCGATGAGGAAAACGGCGAGCGCAAAACCACCGAACAGCGCACCGGCGACCGTCGAACCCAGGCCAAAGGCGAGGCTGACCAACGTGTCCATCGGTTCGTAGGCTTCGGGCTTGCGAAAGCGCGACCAGATCATCTCCGCCAGGACGGCGACGACGAACAACGGTACGGCATATTGGGTTGGCGAAAAGTCAGGCATCGCGCTTGAGTGATAGGCGATTGATGCGGTCGGCCCAAGAGGAAGAATCCTTCAGGCTCATGCGGACAGGCCCGAATCGCGTTTCGCCACAATCGACGATCAGGGCGTCCACTTCTTCGCGCACTCGTGCTTCCACGCTCAAGATCCGGCCTGCAAACTGGTTGCCATGGCGCTTGATGACCATGATCCGCCCAGCCGGATCGGCAACCAGCGCTGCCGACTTGTCCCGGGAGATCGATACCCGCGATGCTTCGAAGCCATCCTCGACTTCGCCGGCAGCTTGGCGCGCTGCATCTTCGTCGCGCAAGACGGGTTTCCCGCCCAGGGCGAGCCATCGTGCAACGCCCGCCAATGCAAAAATCGCCACCAGCGAACCGCCAAAGACGTAGATTTGCGGATCCATTTCCATGGATTGATGGATTGGCACGCGCGTCCCTTTGCGGCAAGCAACCAAGTGAGGAGATTTCGATGAAACTGTTTTCCCGCTCTTTCGGTGCTGCACTGCTGTTGGTCTCAGCCCCGGTCACCGCAGACGACCACGATCCGGCTGCCACGGTCGATGCCGAGGCGGAGCGTACGGCGCGCGTGGCGCAGCAACTCTGGGAGTTTGCGGAACTGGGATATCTCGAAACGCGGTCTTCGGGCCTGTTGCAATCGGAGCTCGCATCCGAGGGATTCGAAGTCACAGGCGGAATCGCGGAGATTCCGACAGCTTTTGTCGCCGAATGGGGAGAAGGCGGACCGATTATCGCAATCCTTGCGGAGATGGATGCGCTGCCCGGAATCAACCAGTCGGCATCGTCCACGCGCGATCCTGTCGAGGGCAAGCATGCCGGTCATGCCTGTGGGCACAACCTGTTTGGTGCTGGTTCGCTCACCGCAGCGATTGCGGTGAAGCGCTGGCTGGAGGCCACCGGTACGCCGGGGCGCATACGGCTCTATGGCACACCTGCCGAAGAGGGGGGATCGGGCAAGGTCTACATGACTCGTGCCGGTATGTTCGAAGATGTCGACATCGCGATCCACTGGCACGCCGATGACGAGAACAGCGCAGCGGCGCGTACCAGCCTTGCCAACCGCTCGGCCAAGTTCCGCTTTACGGGAGTTTCCGCGCACGCAGCCGGGGCTCCTGAACGCGGGCGCTCGGCGCTCGACGGTGCGGAAGCGATGAACATGATGGCCAATATGCTCCACGAGCATTTGCCGCAGGACGCGCGCATGCATTACGTCATCACCAGCGGGGGGAATGCACCCAACGTGGTCCCCGACTTCGCCGAGAACTTCTATTACGTTCGTCACCCCGATCCCGACGGCGTTGAAGAAATCTGGAAGCGGCTAGAAAATGCCGCACGTGGGGCGGCCCTGGGAACTGGCACCACGGTTGAGTGGGAAGTGATCCACGGCAACAACCCGCTGCTGGTCAATGAAACTCTGGCCAAGGTGATGCACGAGAAGCTGACTGCGGTGGGAGGGGTTGAATACACGCCCGAAGAACGCGCATGGGCCGAGGAAATCCAAGCGTCGCTGGGCGATGCCGCCAAGCCGCTCGAAAGCGCGTCCGAAATCGGTGCCTACAGCACCAGCCTCGGCTACGGCTCGACCGATGTCGGTGACGTATCATGGGCGACCCCGACCGTAGGTGTGCGCACCGCCACCTGGGTTCCCGGTACGAGCGCGCATAGCTGGCAGGCGGTGGCTGCCAGCGGTCATTCGATCGGCCACAAGGGGACGCAGGTCGCAGCCAAGGCGATGGCGCTGATGGCGGTAGAGCTGTACCGGAACCCCGACTTACGCGTCGCTGCTCGGGCAGAGTTCGACGCAGCGCGAGGCGAGAATTACGAATACAGGTCGCTGCTCGGCGAGCGGGCTCCGCCACTCGATTATCGCAAGTAATCAGCGCGCAGCGAGCATATCCAGCATCGGGCGGATCGGGGTCACGTCGTATCCCGCACCCTGCGCTGCAGCGGCGATGTCGTCCGGAGCCATGCCGAGCTTGGCCTGTGCCAATGACCACAGCAGCGTCGAACGCGTGCCAGACCGGCAATAGGCAAGCACTTTGCCCTCGGCGCCCTCAAGCACAGCAATCATCTGATCGATCTGGACTTCACTGAATCCAGAATGGCCAATCGGAATTGAAGCGTATGCAATCCCGGCCTGTTCGGCTGCAGCCTCCACATCGTCGCTTTGTGGCGACGCGGGATCTTCGCCATCGGGCCGATTGTTGACGATCACCGTCACCCCGGCCTCCTTGGCTATGGCGATTTCGTGCACGCCGATCTGCGGGCTTGCCAGGACCGCCTCGGACAGTTTTCGAAAGTCGGTCATGGAAATCTACCTTTGTGCTCGAAACCTTCCACTGGCGCTGCAAGATGATTCGCTGGCCAAACTTGCGGCGTGTCTTCGGATATTACTTCGGACCGTCAAATTGACTCGCACAAACATTCGAAAATGTCACATTTTTCCGCAATGGCGCGAGTGCCGGTTAAATCATTCGCTTAGCGTCGATTTCTGCGTTATGCTCCGGCTTGAAGGTGGGTTCCAGCGACTCGGATTCCCACTTGCGTCGATGGTGGTTCACTGTTCCCGCTATTGCCGCATTGGAGGGCGGGCAGTGTGATAAGGTACGTACTAAGTTATGGGTTACGATAGAGGACGTCGGCGCGGTAAGGACAAGCGCGACGGATTCGGTGAAGACGGTTTTGATCCGTTCGGCGGCAGTATGGACGGATTCCCGCCCCCTTCTGATTTCGGCAATGACCGTGGCGGCGACCGCTTTGGCGGTGGTGACCGTTACGGCGGTGGCGATCGCTATGGTGGAAATGATCGCGGCGGCGATCGCTTCGGCGGCGGACAGCGCGGTGGCGGCGGTCCTCGTGGCGGCGGCGGCGGCGGCGGCGGTGGCGGTTTCAACCGCATGCCAGCCCAGGTCGTCGGCACCGGCAAAGGCGCCGTGAAGTTCTTCAATGGACAAAAGGGCTTTGGCTTCATCGCTCAAGAAGGCGGTGGAGAAGACGTGTTCGTGCATATCAGTGCGGTCGAACGTGCAGGGTTGGAAGGACTTGCCGAAGGGCAAGAGCTCGAATTCAACCTTGTCGATCGCGGCGGTAAGGTTTCAGCCCAGGATCTGCAGATCGTCGGCGAAGTCATTGCTGTACAGCAAGGCGGGCCGCCGGAGCGCGAACTGACCGGCGAAAAGGCGACCGGGACGGTGAAGTTCTTCAACTCCATGAAGGGCTTCGGTTTCCTCGTGCGCGACGATGGCCAGCCGGACGCATTCGTGCATATCAGCGCGGTCGAACGTTCGGGTCTGTCAGCGATCAACGAGGGTGAGCGCTTCGAGTTCGATCTCGAAGTGGACCGACGAGGCAAGCACTCTGCGGTCAACCTGGTACCCGTGCAGTAGAACACCTGCTCCAACCTATTGAGGCCGTTTGACCTGAGAGAAGAGCGGCCCTAATCCCCAACCAATGGCGGCTCTTGTAAGGGCCGCCATTTGCTTTTGGATCACTCCCACGACCGGGATCAATCATAGGACCACACCATGTCGATTTCTCCGCTGATGCCAGTCTATCCCCGTTGCGGCGTCCGGCCTGTGCGCGGCGAGCACTGCCACCTGATCGACGAGGACGGCACGCGCTATCTCGACTTCGCCAGCGGCATTGCCGTGAATTTGCTGGGCCATTCGCACAAGGGCTTGATCGAGGCGATCCAAAGCCAGGCCGACACATTGATGCATGTGTCGAACCTGTATGGCAGTCCGCAGGGAGAGAAGCTCGCCCAGCAACTGGTGGACCATACCTTTGCCGACACCGTCTTCTTCACCAATTCGGGCGCTGAAGCGGTCGAAGGAGCAATCAAATGTGCGCGGGCCTACCACCAGAACGCCGGGGATGAAGGCGACAAGGAGCGTTTCGAACTCATCACGTTCACCAATGCATTCCACGGGCGGACGATGGCTACTATCAGCGCTTCGAATCAGACCAAGATGCATCACGGTTTCTCACCGCTGCTCGATGGCTTCAAATATTGTGAGTTTGACGATCTCGATGCGGCCAAGGCCCTGGTTGGCCCACACACGGCCGGCTTTCTGGTCGAGCCGATCCAGGGAGAAGGTGGCATTCGGCCGGCCTCACAAGAGTTCATGCAGGGCTTGCGAGCACTGGCTGACGAACACGATCTGATGCTGGTGCTGGACGAGGTGCAATGCGGCATGGCGCGCACGGGCGCTCTCTATGCATATGAGCATTACGGGATAGAGCCGGACATTCTCGCCACGGCCAAGGGGATTGGCGGAGGCTTCCCGCTCGGCGCGGTCCTCGCCACTGAGAACGCGGCGCGTGGCATGACCTTCGGCACCCACGGCTCAACCTATGGCGGCAACCCCCTGGCGATGGCCGCCGGAAGCGCGGTGATGGATGCGGTGGCGAATGACGAGTTCCTTGCCAGCGTCCGCGACAAGGGGGAGCGGATTCGCTCCCGCCTCGAACAGTTCATCGGCAATTATCCCGACCTGTTCGAACTGGTGCGCGGCAAGGGATTGATGCTGGGCATCAAGATGAAGGTCGAGAGCCGCCCGTTCTTCGTCCACCTGCGCGACAATCACCAGTTGCTGACAGTTGCCGCGGGTGACCAGACTTTGCGGGTGCTGCCCCCTCTGGTCATAGGCGATGAGGAAATCGACGAGTTCTTCGACAAGCTGTCGGCCGGCGCCGCAAGCTATGACGTGCCCGAGCCTGCCTGATGACAGCTCGGCACTTCCTTGACCTCGGAAATGCCGGGGCGAATGCCATTGCGGCCATGATCAACGACGCGATCGACCGCAAGGCCGCGCGCGCCAGCTGGCCCAAGGCCAAGGCGGACTCCGACGCACCGCTTGCCGGACATGTGCTGGCGATGGTGTTTGAAAAGAATTCGACCCGAACCCGTGTCAGCTTCGACATGGCGATGCGGCAATTGGGGGGCACCGCCCTGACTCTGGATGCCGGATCCAGCCAGCTTGGCCGTGGCGAATCCATCGAGGATACAGCGCGGGTGCTGAGCCGGATGGTCGATGCGATCATGCTGCGAACCGACGATCACGCAAAGATCGAGGAAATGGCGCGCTACGCGACCGTCCCCGTGATCAACGGCCTGACCGATCGTTCGCATCCATGCCAGATTGTCGCCGACCTGCTGACCGTGATCGAGCACGGCAAGGCTCTGCCGGGATTGGAAGTTGCCTGGTTTGGTGATGGCAACAATGTCTTGCACTCGATCCTCGAGGCGGCAGGTTTGATGAAGTTCAACGTCCGCATTGCGACGCCTGCCGGATATGAACCCGATTCCGAGTTCGTCGAGTTTGCACGGAAGGGCGGTGCGACCGTGACATTAACGCAGGACGCAAAAGCGGCAGCAATCGGGGCGGACGTGTTGGTCACCGACACGTGGGTATCGATGGGCCAAGACCATGTTCACAACAAACTCGCCGCGATGGCTCCCTATCAGGTCAATGCCGAATTGATGATGTCTGCCAAGCCAGATGCCAAGTTTCTGCATTGCCTGCCAGCTCACGTCGGCGAAGAAGTCAGCGAAGAAGTGTTCGAAGGTTCGCAGTCGGTCGTTTTCGATGAAGCCGAAAACCGCATCCACGCCCAGAAATCGATTCTGCTTTGGGCCTTTGGTCTTATCGGCGAACCGGGTTGATCGGTCGAGCTCCGATAAGACCTTTATAGTCTGGCGGAGCGCCACCATATGGTTCGATATGGAAACCCAGCCCCAATCGTCTCGCCCGCCTGAGACATTCAACGACAAGCTGCTTGGCTTCTCCTTGCCTGCCCGCAATGCGCGTGGACGCGTGGTGCGCCTAGACGGCGTACTCGATCGAGTGCTGTCCGTTCACGACTATCCGGCGCCAATTACGCATCTGCTCAGCGAAGCGCTGGTGCTCGGCGCGCTGATGGGCGGCTTGCTCAAGAACCAGAGCGGTCAGCTCACCATGCAGGCGCAAACGCGGGATGGTGCAGTCAGTTTGCTGGTGTGCGACTATCGCGCGGGAGAAATGCGAGGATATGCCGAGTTCGATGCAGACGGGCTCGAAGGGCTTGGTGCCAATCCTTCGCTGACCGCATTGTTCGGGGAAGGATATCTTGCGATCACGTTCGAAACGGGCGCTGACAAGCGCTATCAGGGCATCGTTCCGTTGGAAGGCAGCACGCTAGCCGAGGCTTGTGAGAACTACTTCATCCAGTCGGAACAGGTTCCAACCCTCATTCGGGTTGCAAGCCGATCGAATGGTGCAAAGCGCCGTGCTGCAGGTTTTCTCGTCCAGCATCTGGCTGACGGAGAGGAAGGACGCGAGCGACTGCACGTTCGCCAGGATCATCCTGATTGGGAGCATGTTGCGGTTCTTGCCGGAACGCTGAGCCACGACGAACTGCTCGATCCTGTCCTCTCGATGGAAGGAATCACCTGGCGGCTGTTCCATGAAGAAGATGAAATCCGAATCCAGCCAGGCGACGATTTGTCACGCGGCTGTCGCTGCAGCGCGGAATACTATGACGCGGTCCTGTCGCGCTTTCCCAGCGATGAGCAGGCCGCAATGCGCAACGAAGAAGGCAAGATAGTCGTCGATTGCGCCTTTTGTTCGAAGCAATTTGAGCTTGCAATTTAACGTTTCGTCGCCATTCAGCAACGGCTCATCGTGCGATCGCGATAATCAACGCGCAATTTTCGCTCTTTTTTGGCGAGGTCAAACCATGAAGTTCAGTCTGGACACTCCGATTGCAAAACTGCCAACCGCCGGCTGTGCCGCGCTGATCATGCTGGGCTTTCCGG
>CAZJZO010000068.1:0-19061 GCA_964550495.1 uncultured Porphyrobacter sp.
ACAAGATCCACCCTGGCGACGCGATGGACAAGAACCTCTACGACCTGCCGCCGGCAGAGCTTGCTGAAGTTCCGACCGTCTGCGGCAGCTTGCGCGAGGCGCTTGAATCGCTCGAAGCCGATCACGAATTCCTGCTCAAGGGAGATGTGTTCTCGATCGATCAGATCGAAGCCTATGCCGAACTCAAGTGGGAGGAGCAGCTGCGCCTCGAAACCACTCCGGCACCGGTCGAATTCGATATGTATTACAGCTCTTAAGCGCGAGCGACGCAGCCAACCAATCGAAAGGCCGTCCGGAGCGATCCGGGCGGCCTTGTTGCTACGCTCCCATCCAATCGGGAAGCCTGGCTGGGTAAGGACGCTCATCGGGCAGCAGCTGCGCAGCCGCTTCGAGATCCCGATCCTTTACCAGCGCGTAGATCGCGTGCGCCTGTTCAGTGATTTCCGTGATCTTCACGATCCAGTCGTTGACGTAGCGCTCAACCGCTTCATCACGAATGCCGATCTGAATACTGCGATGCGGAAGGGGGTTGTGGTCGAGGTCACGCTCGGGATCCCACTGAATCCGGACCGGCTTCGACGCCTTCAGCTGCGCCCATCGTTCTGGTTCCATGCCCGCCGGGGCACGGCTCCCGCAGCTGTTTTCCAGCGCCCATTCAAACCCTTCGCGAGTGATATCGATCGCGAGGATGCGGTTTTGGCCGCCATCCTTGAACCCGTATCCAGCACGGTACATCATCCAAAGAAATGAAGGCTTGATCCATGTCATGCGCGTCATCTTGAAGGGAGACACGAATGTTCCGTGCCTCAGCGCGGCATCGGCAATTGGATCGGAGTAAGCTTGGTAAACCCGGATGGTCCGGTCATCAAAAACGGCGCGTATCTCGCGCTCTGGAATTGTTATCATGACGCGCGATTAGCATCTCGATGCGAATTTTGGAATGGGTTCCGGACTGCTGACAGGTCCAGCGACCCTTTGCTAGACGACCAATCGCAAGGCATGCGGCGACTACAACTTCTCCGTCAGAATCCCTCGTTGGCCGTTGGCGATAATGGATCCGACCAGCGACAGGATTGTCAGCAGCGAGATCCAGTCGAGCGGCGCCAAGGCTGGTGCGAGATCGAGGTGAGCCAGTGCCGACCAGCCGCCGCCGATGACCAGGGCACCATAGAACGCCCATGTGCACATCGCCTGGTTGAGATCGCGCCAGAGCTCGTCGAACCGGCGCACAATCGCCCAGCAGGAATAGGCCAGCATGGCCACGAATGCAGCCAAGGCTGCCAACACGGCGGGGCCGGCGCCCAGACCAAGAGGCTCAACCAGAGCCAGCAAAACCATGGCAGCGCCCCAACCAAAACAGCCAAGCGCGCTCAACAGGTGGAGGCCGCGTTGATCCTCCCAGTCGTCCCGGTCGGCGAACATCTTGGCCTTGATCCCATAGCCGGGAAAAAGTGCCCCTGCTGCAACGACGAAACTGACCAGGGCCAGGAGGCCACCTGTGACGAGCGCAACTATGCTCGACGCCCCAATCGCGGCCCCTTGCGACGCGCCGGAAAGCGCCCCGCCGATGTCCAACCCCAACGTGTCGTCAGCAATGGCAATCAGGAACCCGAAGACAAAGCCCACGATCAGCGGCAGCGAGAGCCACTTTGCCAGGCGGATGAACAGGAATGGCTTTTGCTCTTCGGCAGCGGACATCATTCTTTGGGCTCCCAGTGATCAATGAACAGTTCGGGCACACTCACCTCGAACAGTTTCGACATGCGCAGGGCGAGTGGCAGCGAAGGATCGTATTTGTCGGTCTCAACCGCGTTGATCGTCTGCCGCGAGACACCCAGACGACGCGCCAGTTCTCCCTGGCTCCAGCCGCGCTCCTCGCGGTGATGCTTCAATCGGTTTTCCAACGAATCACCCTTCCAGGCTTCCACTGCCTGTAAAGAGCTCTTTACTGTAAAGAACTCTTGTCAGTCAAGAGCTCTTTACAAGCTGCGCGGTATCGTACCCGGAGCCCTAGCGCCACTCCTGCAAGTCGAGCGCGTCCAGGGTTGCAGACATATCGGGATGCAGTTTGGCGATGGCCTTGGCCGATTTTTTCAGATCCTTTTGGAGGTATGGCTTGAGCGACGGGATCGCCGCGTCGAGATCGTATCGGTGCAAGGCCGCAAAGATTGCCGTCGCGGTCAACAGGCTTTGCTCCGACAGATACCCATTGGCGGACGAGCGCCAGCCGAACATCTGGCCGTCGCTCCACTGTTCGAACGTCCGGGCTGCATTGGCGAGCATCACACCGAAGCCAATATGGACCGCAGCGCAATCGGTAGCGTGTTCCATCAACTCGGGCCCGCCTGGAGGATCGCCCGCCTCGATCAACAAGTAATGGCACAGTTCATGTGCGAAGGTCGCCGCAAGCGCGTCGGGATTGCGCAGCATCGACGACGAATAGCGAATGACGGCTTCGCCATTCTCGACCGAGAACGTTCCACAGGCGGCGCTACTTTCGGGTATGACCTGCGCGTATCGATCCGGACCATCGACATCGACTTTTTCCAGACGGCAGGGCCAGTTCTCCATCTTCGCAATTTGGCGGACTGCATCGAACAGCTCGGGAGCCGTACGTGCCGATTGCAGCTTTGGGTGATCGGGCAAGACAAGTTCAGGTCGAATGTCAGCGTCCTGGAGCACCGAACGCAGCCAGGAGAAGCACGCCAACAGCCACTCGAATTCATCCTCGTCGATTGGCGGCTTGGTACGGAAAAATGGCATCGAACAAATGGTTGCGTGAGAATTTCGCGAGAATCAAGGCCAGCAAATTGCGGTCTCAACCAGCGGGATGTGCCAACCCGTAATAGAACTTTTCGTCGGGAGCCGCCTCGCTGCAGAAGCCCAAGGCGCTGACCTGCACCTCTCCCGTGAGCACTGTATCGTCCTTCACGATCAATGGCTGAGCCAGGTGCGAACAACGATCCGTCGGCTCGCGGTCTTCCGACAGCTCATAGTCTGATGCGGCCGCGAGCGGCCCGGCAACAAGTGTGATCGACCCTGCATCGCCATAATCCTCGACCGTGGCCGCGCCAGTCGCCCCGCGCGATATGAACCGGCAAGGTGGCGGCAGCTTGAGGACCAACTGCTGTTCGCCAAACCGGATCGCGCAGATCCGGCCAAGCGTCACGAGCTCGTATTCGGTCCCCGCGATCTCTGCGCTCTGGAGTTCGACAAATGCATCGTCACTTTCGCGTGTCTGCTCTTCACCGCCCAATGCGGGCTCGGCAGGAGAGCATGCGACTAACGCCAGAACCGGCAGCGCGATTACTCGAATTCCCAGAACCATATCTGCTGCCCTTTGTCGAAATAGGACGAATCGCCGCCCTTGATCTCTCCCGTCGTACCGTTGCCTTTCCACACGTCGATATGATCGGTGGTCGACCAACCATTCATGATGAAAACCATGCCCTTCTTGTCTTTGAGCTTATCCATATTGTCGAGCATGGTGCCGGAGAAGATCTTGAAATCCTTGGCGCCCAGACCCTTGCCATTGGTCACACGATAGAAGTGATTGGCGACCTGTTGCGCCGAACGTGTGTGACCGGGACGATGATCGCGGAATCGTCGGCGATCGTAAGTGACGCAGGTTTTCAACCCGTCCAGTTGCGCACCGATTGACCGCAATGCCACACCGATCCGCATCGCGCATTGATTACGGAAAAGCGCCGAATCGCACACAAAATCTCGGCCGGGATGAGCGTTCCACAGCAAGTCGAACCGGGACATGGGTCAAGCACCTCCATCTTTGCGGCGTCAGTATGGGGCGACCATTTATCTGGCTCCAACCATATCAAATCATTGCCACATCGCGAGCCCCGAATTGCACTACCGCCCCGAGCAGCCTCGCAACCCCTTTCCTACACGAACCTGTTGTGCCTAATAGTCCGGCCTCGAATGTCGCTTCACAATTGGAAACAGGCGAGGATTTCCATGGCACTCTCCCCCCGCAAATCGGTGTTCGAAGCTATCCGCGACCTGCTCGGCCGGGGGCTGAAGCAGGCTGAGGTGGTCCGGATCGATCGCGCCCTGGACGAAGCAATTGGCGCTCAGCCGGGTGAGGCTGAGCCCGTTCGCGAGCAGGACGAAGAGACAGCATCCCAAGGCACCTCGGCAGTGTCCGTCCCGAAAGTTACCCTCAGCCCCACCGGCGAGTGGCAGATCGGTTCAGCCGGAATATCGCTGATCAAGCAATTCGAAGGCTGCGCGCGCAAGCGCAGCGACGGACTGGTCGAGGCCTATCCCGATCCCGGCACGGGAGGCGATCCGTGGACGATCGGTTGGGGCGCTACCGGGCGTGACGGCAAGGGTCGAATTGGCCCGGGAACGGTCTGGACCCAAGCCAAATGCGACTCCCGATTGGCGGAAGACCTGGCGATTTACGCCGCTGAAGTCGCAAACGCGATCGGCGACACTCCGACCACCCAACCGCAATTCGATGCTCTGGTCAGTTTCCATTACAACACCGGAGCTATCACCCGAGCGACACTGACCAAGAAGCATCTTGCGGCCGACTACACCGGAGCTGCGGAGGAATTTGCGCGCTGGAACAAGGCAGGCGGTCGAGTCATGAAAGGCCTGGTCCGGCGCAGAGCAGCAGAAGCCAGGTTGTACCGGTCGTGAGCGTTGCTGCACGATTTCAATAATCGCGCGAAACCTCTGCCAGCACACTGTCGCGGCCGATCGTCGAAACGGTTCCGAGCAAGGCCAGCCACGACGTCACTCGGTATTCGACCGAGGTAGCGCTATATCCCTGTCCGTCGGTTATCAGCTCGACATAGACTCGACGGCCAAGATACTTGCCCAGGGCCACTCCGGTGCTCTGCCCGATCGCGGGATCGGCCGCCACGATCCGCAACTGATCGAGGCCGATGGATCGGCGCAGATTGCCAATCGGGTCGAGCCCTCCCCCACCTTGCAAGGCTGCCAGCGCGGCTGCGAGCTGGACCGCATCCGTGGCCGACAGGGTCGTAACCGAACCGCCGAAAAGCAATTGCGCGAGGATTTCCTCATCTGGCAGATCGGGCTCCGACGACAACGCGATTTGCGAAGCTTGCGACCGACCGGTGATGGCAATGGTCACATCGGTGCCATTGCGCGTCGCTTCGGCAGCAATGTCCAGCTGCGGGTCGATCGGACCGCTTGCGTTGAATCCGATGCGCCCGCGCGTCAGCTCGAACCGGGTTCCGGCGAAGGTGTAGTCGCCTCGGACGAGCCGCGCCTCGCCTCCCAGTCTCGGATCATCGACTGTGCCGCGCAACTCGATATTCGCCGACCACTCGCTATCGAGGCCCAATCCTTCGACAGCGATCCGGCGCGGTGCTGAGGCATTGACGAGATAGCGCCAGGTTGACCGTTCGCCGCGAGTGCTGGTCCCGCCTCTGGCAAGATTGACTTCGCGCGTTGCGATTTGCGGCAAGCTCATCTCTTCGGCCGCCACACCAAGCTGCCAATACGCGCGGTTGATTCGAACCTTGCCGGCAATCGTGCCGCCAAGCCCGTCGGAGACAATCCGCAGTGGGCCGGTGATCGTCGCGTCGAGACCGGCGGTGTCGAGGATCCGAGCGTTGTCGACCGCCGCGCGCAAATCGATCCTCGGGCCGCGCGACCCGCCCATCTCGGCCAAGTCGATGGTGCCGCTGCCGCTAATGGCTCCGCCCCGTTGCGCGGCCCCCGCGAAGCGCGAGAGGACCAGGCGCGAGCCAGAGAAGCGCCCCCGCGCCGCGATGCTGGTGATATCGGTGCCGGTGATGGCGCTCTGCAATCGCAGGTTGTCGCTTGCGAGCGATCCCGAGAGCCGCGGACGTCGCAACGAACCTGTAGCCTGAGCATTGACCGATAGCGGACCGGTGAGATCGAAGGTCTCGATCGCGGCGAGCCGCCAGATGGCTTCTGCTGCACCTTCATAGGCGAGCTTCGCATCCAACCGTCCGCGCATGATATTGTCGACCAGGTCACGTCCGTCGGAGAATTCGCGGATCGTCGCGTCAACGCGCCCGACACGTTGCCCTGCCTCATTAAGCCGTGCCCCCGCCTTGAGCCCGTCACGGTCGAGATTGATCACGGTCAGCATATCGACGGGTTTGGACGACAGGATCAGACCGGCCCGACTGAAATTATCGATCTTGAGCTGCGCAGTTCCGGTCGGCGGCCCGTTGTCGGTCTGTCTGTAGGTAGCGATCCCGGATACGCTACCGCTCAATCCCAGGTCGCCCGCCGCCAGATCGGCAAGCCTCAATGGCATCTTGGCCAGGCGTGCCTCGATCTCCGTTTCGGCCCCGCCCAGCCTTCCTTCGAGAATGGCAAAGCCATTGGCGAACCCGATCTGGCTCGGCGCCAGGCGATAACCTCCTTCGTCGAGCGCGGTAAGCACGGCGCGACGTGGCATGGAGATCGGTCTCCCCGCGAAGCTGCCGCGCGCCAGCACAGCGATCCGCTCCGACGAAACGTCGCCATCGAACTTCAGTGCAAACCGGTCGGTCCGGCGGCCCGCGATCGAACCGAGCACACTGCCTGCCCCGTTCTCGATCGCTGCCTTCGCTGCGAAGTGGGCAATGCTCAAACCGCCATATTCGAGCCCATTGCCGGATATGTCGGCGAAGACCTCGTTTGCTCCATCGCCGAAACTCCCTCTGGCGTAGATATCGGCGGCAGCGAGGCTGAGTAACGTAGGGCCATCGAAACGAGCGTCCTGGGCCTTGGCACTGAGATCGAATGTCTGGTTCCCACTGCCCCCCGGCGCAAGCTTGAGCGAACCGTCAAGCCCTCCACCCGCGAGCGACAGATTCCCGGCAAGCCCGCCATCGTTCAGCGTCAACGCACCCGTCACACTCGTGCGATGGACTTGCATGCGCTCGACTTGAATGCGCGTTGGGGCATCGGCCGGGAGCACCAGACCCAATTCCCCCTCGAATGGTCCGAGCATCGAACCCCCCGCGACGTCCAGCGCGAACCCCTCGGCGCTGGGGGCGAAGGCAACTCGCACATCGCTCAATCCCGCTTCGGGCAGGGGATCGGCGAACACGAGAGTGGCACGTGGCCCGTCCGCATTGAAAACGCCATCGACCGTGAAGGGACCATAATCGGCATGGCGACCGCTTCCGGCCAGCGAGGTTTCTCCGCCGCGAATCTGGCTGTCTAGCGTAGCATTGATCATTGCGCTTTCGACTTCGACGTCGCGCAGGACAACCGGTTGGTCTCCGCCCATTCCGAACGCTCCGCGAAACCGGATGCGATCGCCCGCGACATCGGCCACGGTCGCGTTGGCGACATTTTCGAGCGACCCGGCCACATTGGCGCGAAGGCTCCACGGCATCCGCGTGCCGAATTTCGCAATCAGCTTGGCGTTGCCGTCGGCTGTGCCGATCCCTTCGAGGTTGATATCCTGCGCCGCCACTGGCCCGGCCAGCGCATAGGCCCCGGCTGCCACGTCACCACGCAGGACCAGATCGGCGACCAGGCCGGGAAATGTGATGCGCGCATCGTTGGATGTGAGCTTTCCGTCGCGATAGACAAGCGTGCCGCCAATTGCACCGTCCACCAATTGCTGATCCACCAATTCGACGCCGCTTTCGACCCGGCCAGCCTTCAGGTCGAGCGGAACGGTAAGAACTCCGTCCGCCAGGCGAGCGCTGCCGCCTTGCGCGAGGTTCTCGATCCGAATGCCCCCGATTGCCAATTCAGCGGCAGTGATGCGATGGGAGATCGTCAGTTCGCGGAATTCTCCGTCAATTTCGCCGTTCAGCTTCGCATCCGCGAGTGAGACGCCACCGCCGAACAGATCGGGATCGCGCAGAGCGGCACGCAGTGCGAGATCTTCGATGCGGTTGCCAGCAAGATCGATTGCGCCTGCGCCACGAATATCCAGTGCATCGGATACTGCCGCAATACGCCCGTCGAACACGCTTCCTTCGATCGTCCCATTGAGTGCAATCGAAGCGACCGGACCGGAAGCTCGCTCCAGAATTCCGCCACCGGCAAAGATCGGGCGAACTTGCCCCAGCAGGCCATATGTGCCGGCCTTGTTGGTGAGCCGAAACCCCGCGACCCGCTCTATGGTACCGTCCTCGTCTCTCGTGGGGATGCGTTTGACGAGCGCGTGGCCAAGCCAGCTGGTCCAGGTGCCGTCACCGACAATCTTCGCCTCCAGGCCCGTATCCAAACCCGTCAGCCCGGCAATTACTCCCTCCGCAGGTGCGAGATAGTCCAGCGCCAGATCGAACCGGTCGCCATCCGGCTCGGCATCGAGCGTCAGGGCAATCCGGTCTTCGCGACCCAGCGTGCCTTCGATATCGACCAGCGCGCGGCCTGCGCGGATATCCGCTTTTCCGACCAGGTCGACGCGTTCCTCGTTCGGGGTCGCGACGCCGGCCGCGATGGTCAGGTTCTCAATTGCCAGGCTGTCCACCCGGATGTCGAAGTCGGGCAGGATCGGTGCTTCGGGATCGCCAGGAAGCAATTCGGGCAGGCGCGCAAGCGTGCCGCGGCGGGCAGTGACGTCGCGCACATCGATCCCGCTCCAGAGCCACGCCAGCGGACGCCAATCCACGTCCACTTCGGGAATTGTGAGGAATTCACCCTGGGGATCGCTGACCGTGACATCGTGCAAGGTCGCCGTGGAGAAGATGTCGCCTTCGATCCGCCCGACTTCAAAGCGCAGGCCCGATGCCGGAGCGGTCTGCGCGATCTGATCGGCGACATAGCGCTTGCCGATCGGAGTGGAAAAGAATCCGGTGATCAGCACCAATGGGATCAGCAGGATCACTATTATCCAGCCAATGCGCTTGCTCCACACTCGGCGCCGGGATGATGGCCGTCTTGCCTCGGGAGTTTCGGCTTCAGTTTCGCTCATCAGAACGCCTGACCGAGGCTGACATAAACAGCGACCGGGTTGTCAAACTCGTCCGGATTGAGCGGAACGCCGACATCTACCCGGATCGGCCCGAAGCTCGTCTTGTAGCGCAGGCCGATCCCTGCGCCGACACGGATTACATTGAAGTCGGGAGTTGAGCTGGTCGATACCGAACCGGCATCGACGAAAGGAACCACTTCCACGGCGTTGTCGAGCAGTCCGGTCTCGATCCGCGCTTCAAGCGAGAACTCCACCAGCGAACGGCCACCGATCGGCTCGCCATTGGCATCGCGCGGCCCGATCGCCTGGAATGCATAGCCACGAACCGAAGCGCCGCCGCCCGCATAGAGCCGCCGCGAAGGTGCGATCTCGAATGTATCGGCCCCTGTGATGGTCATGAAATTGGCGCGGCCGGCAATCACCGTGCTGCCGAGCGACTGATAATATCGCGCATCGACTCCGGTGCGGAGATAGAAACTCGTCACGCCAGCCGATCGCGAGACGTCTGGCGCCACCGTACCGGTAACGCGGAACCCTTCGGTCGGGTCGAGTAAGTCGTCGCTGCCATCGATCGTTGCGCGCGCAAACAGACCGCCGATCAGATATTCCTGACGCGGTGCCACCGAGGTGACAAAAGTCGCATTGCGTTCATCGCTCCACAGTGCCTCTGCGCCAAGTGCCCAACTAAGCGGCTTCTGGAACAACAGATTCGATACCCGCTCAAATGTCCCGCGCAAGGCGATCGTTCGCGCTTCGATCGCTTCGGTCTCGAGATCGCTGGCATAGGTATCGATCGTGAGCACCTGATCGCGGGCGAGGAAATTGTTGCGACGGAAAGTGACGCTGGCGAGTTGCTCGCGCGTCCCGAGCACTCCGCGCAGGCGCAGGGCGCCTTCCGGGGGGAACAGGTTCCGGTGCTCCCAGCTCGCTTCCAGCCGCGCTCCTTCTTCCGTCCCGTAACCGATCGCTCCGGCGATAGTCCGCAGCGGCGCTTCTTCGAGGGCCACATCGAGTACCACCTCGCCCGGACGGTCTTCCGTCGGAGGAGAGACTTCGCGCGGCGCAATGCTGACACTCGACACGAGGCCAGTCGACTGGATTGCGCGGCGAAGGTCGACTTCGAGGCTGCGTTTGAAGGTGTCGCCCGGCTCGAACCGCGCGATCCGGGAAAGATGCTTGCCCGAAAGGAACTCCGGCTTGTTGCTGACGACATCGGCAAACACATATTTGCCGCCGGGATCGACCGACATGGTCAAGTCGCCCTGTTTACGGGCATGATCGATCAGCAGCTCGGGCTCGGACACTTTGGCAAACGGATATCCGGTTTCACCCAGCGATCTGTCCAAGGCCCGCCGACGATCGACGATGCGATCGGCGTAGAGTGGATCGCCTTCGGCTATTGCAAATATGTCGCGCAGCGCACGTCCGTCCGGATCCGGCATCGTGGCGAGCAGGCCCAGATCGATTGCACCAAAGGCATAGCGCTGGCCCGGAATGATATCGTATCTGACTTGCGGCTGAGTGGCTGCGGCGGCAGCATCGCCATTGCGTCGCCCGCCCGACAGCTGGCGGACAATCTCAGCCTCGTAATACCCATATGTGCGCAGGGTTTCGAGCAGCAGTTCCTCGTCGGCGCGAGCACGTGCTGCAAGTTGCGGGAGCGTGTCATCGTCCGATTCGAGCGCTTCGATATTGGACAAAGCCGTGAAGCGGGCGACGAACTCCCCGCGCTCCGGAAACAGCGTCTCATCGAGTGGAAACGCCAATACCAATTCATCGCTGATCGTCTGCTCTCCAAGATCGGGCAATTCAACCAGATCGGGTGCATCTATCGCTGTGAGCGCGGTGACTTCGGGGTCGGGCTGAAGCGGTTCAGGCTCGGAGAACGGGCCGGGCAGGAAAGGTTGGTCGAGACCCTGGCTGGCGCCGTCCTCAAGCGCATCGTCAGCCGTCACGCTCGGATCATCGGCCGGCTCGCTTACGACCTCCTCTGGATCCTCTGCGCCGCGGCTGGCCCAGCTTTCCGGATCCTCTACCGCGCTGTCGGGGATCAGGTCGTCAAGCGAGCGAGGTGGCTCTTGCGCCTCGGCCAATGCCGATTGGGCGGCCAATAATGCCGCGAATACAAGACCGAAACTACGCAAGAAAAAGAGCTAGCTCGCAGGAAATTTAACGGGTTGCCCGTCTTTACCCCTTGCACCGCTCATAGGGCCAGCCGATTTCTGCCGCGGCGCGGTCGCCGCAGCGATCAGGCGGCTCTGTTCGTCGCAACCCATGCGTTGCCACCCCTCACGCGTGAGCCGTTCGAGCGGGCGGTAGCGGACCTTGTACTGCATGCGCGGACTGCCCTCGACCCAATAGCCGAGATAGACGTAGGGCAGGTTGTCAGCCGCCGCGCGGAGAATGTGGTCGAGGATGATGTAGTTCCCCAGACCCGCGCGCTCCTCATGCGTGGGATCGTAGAACGAATAGATCATCGACAATCCATCACCCTGGCGATCTGTCAGGCACGCACCGACCAATTTGCCCGGTGTGCCGTCGGCGGTCGGCTCGCGATACTCGACCAGAGTGCTGGTGACGGGCGTGTGCTCGACCATATCGGCATAGTCGAGCTCGTCCATCGCCGACATGCCGCCATCCGGATGCCGTACCCCGAGATACTTGGTCAGCAGTTCGAATTGCTCGTCGGTTGCCCACGGGCGACACTCGGTCACGACCAGATCTGCGTTGCGCTTGATATCGCGCTTCTGGGTGCTCGAAGCCCTGAACTCGCGCGCAACAACCCGGACCGAGACACAGGCCTGGCAATCAAGGCAGCTGGGTCGGTAAGCGACGGTCTGGCTGCGGCGGAACCCGATCCGGCCCAGCGCTTCGTTCAACTGATCCGCATGCGCACCCTTCAGCTCGGTGAACACTTTCCGCTCGCTCCGGCCCGGCAGATAGGGGCACGGCGCGGGGCTGGTCACAAAGAAACGAGGGAAGCGGATCGGAGCCGTCACGGGATTGAATTGGTCCTCTTGGTTCGGAGAATCGGCAAATGCGTTCTTAAGAGATTGTTATGCCTTCTCGCGTTGCGCGGTAAAAGACCCTTAACTATGAAACAGCGTGAATAATGGCTTAGTTTGCACAAGCCGGCGCATGGATTCGAACCAGTTTGGATCGAATTGGATCAGGTTTTGTAGCTTTCTTGCGCTTCAAGCCGGAATTGCGCCGCCCGATTCGCAATCGCGTCAGTTCAACTCCACCATCTGCACCGAATAGCCCGCTTCGCGCAGATCGGCGATCAGACCCTCGACCTGATTGGCGTCGCGCGCCTCGCATTCGATGTCTGTGATCAGGCCCTTGGCCGGCAGCGTGGTGAAGATGCGGTGGTGGTAAATCTCGATGATATTGACGTTGTGCTGATCGAACAGCCGCATGACCTTGAACAGCGCTCCGGGGCGAGCCTGCAATGTCACGCGCAGCCGCGCCAATCGCCCTTGCCGGGCCAGATCCCGCAGCAGCACATTGGCGAGCAGGCGGGTGTCGATATTGCCACCACAAAGGACCAATCCGATCGTCTTGTCCTTGAAGCGCTCCGGATTGCTGAGCACGGCGGCCAGACCCGCGGCACCTGCACCTTCGACCACCGTCTTCTCGATCTGGAGCAGCAGTGAAACTGCTTTTTCCAGCGCGGATTCGTCTACCAGCAGGATGTCATCGACCTTTTCCGCGATGACTTTGCTGGTGAATTCGCCAGGCCTCTTGACCGCGATCCCTTCGGCCAGCGTATCGCCGCCGCAATCGCGCTGTTCACCCTTGATCTTGGCGAACATGCTGGGAAACAGTCCGGCCTGAACGCCAACGATTTCGATATCCGAGTTGAGCGCGCGGGCCACCGTAGCCATCCCCGAAATCAGGCCTCCACCACCGATCGGTGTGACCAGGCAGTCGAGATCCGGCTTAACGTTGAGCATTTCGAGCGCAACCGTGCCCTGCCCCGCCGCAATATGAGGATCGTCGAACGGGTGAACGAAAGTCAGACCGCGTTCCTTTTCGAGCTCACGCGCATGCGCGTGCGCATCATCGAAGGTCTCTCCTTCGAGCACTACGTGGCCACCCACACTTTCGGTCTGCATGATCTTAACCGTCGGAGTGGTGCGCGGCATTACGATCGTAACCGGCACGCCCAGCCGCGTGCCGTGGTAGGAAAGCCCCTGCGAGTGGTTGCCAGCAGATGCGGCAATAACACCGCGCCGTCTCTGCTCATCGGTCAGAAGCAGCAGGGCATTAAGCGCGCCGCGTTCCTTGTATGCAGCGGTGAACTGCAGGTTCTCGAACTTCAACCAGATTTCCGCACCGGTGATCTGCGAAAGCGTGATCGAATGCATCATCGGCGTCTTGACCACCGCGCCTTCGATCCGCTCGGCCGCGGCGCGCACGTCGTCGATAGTCAGATCCGCCGCCGTCGCGGTCGATTCGCTGTTCGTTGTGGTGGGTACGGGAATGGTGTTCATAGGCGCGCGGGATTAGGCGCTCTGGGAGGCAAGAGCAACGTCCAGAAGCAATTGTTGCTCCGTTGGCAAGGTGGGCTTTAGCGATTAGAGCCGCGGATATGAGCGAAACCAAAGACGTAGCCTTTATCGGTCTTGGGGTAATGGGTGGGCCGATGGCGGGGCACCTCGCTCGCGCCGGACACCGTGTCACGGCCTACAACCGTTCACCGGAACGGGCTGCAAGATGGCGAGAGGTCTGGTCCGAAGAAGGGCTGAGCGTCGCATTCGCCGATACTCCGGCCCAAGCCGCTCTCGATGCAGATGTGGTGTTTACCTGCGGCGGCAATGAGGAAGATCGCACGCAGATCGCCCATGGCGAACGTGGTGTGCTCGGCGGCATGGAGTCCGGCAGATTGCTGGTCGACCACACCACGGTCTCGGCCGGCATGGCTCGATCTCTTGCGGCGGAATGCGAAGCCCGTGGCATCGCGTTTGTGGACGCTCCGGTTAGCGGCGGCCAGGCTGGCGCCGAGAATGGCCAGTTGGCGATCATGTGCGGCGGGTCCGAGCAGGCGATGGCTCGGGCTGGGCCGGTGATGGAATGCTACGCCAAGAGCATCGTCCATGTCGGACAAAGCGGGGCAGGCCAGACCGCCAAGATGGCGAACCAGATGTGCATTGCGGGAGTCCTCGGCGGGCTCTCCGAAGCGATCCGGCTGGCCGACGCGGCGGGTCTCGATCTCGAAAAGACCTACCAGGCTATCTCCGGCGGAGCAGCGCAGAGCTGGCAGATGGACAATCGCTGGGCGACGATGGCCGCAGATGAATTCGATTTCGGCTTCGCGATCGACTGGATGCGGAAAGACCTCGGCTACGCTCTTGACGAGGCGAAACGACTTGGCCTCTCGTCGCCGGTCACCGCGCTTGTCGACCAATTCTACGCCGACGTTCAGGCCCAGGGTGGCGGAAGGCGCGACACAAGCGCCCTGATCACCCGCCTGCCGCGGGCAAACAAGGACTAGGAAAAACCATGTTCCGATACTTCTCCGCTGCCTTCGCCGCGCTTGCTGCGATTGCCGTTTCGCCAGCGAGCGCCGACACGCTGGTCGACAATGTCGATGGCATCACCATCGGTGAGGACGGCGAAGTGCAGCGCTTCACCGGGCTGGTGTTCGACGAGGACGGTCGCATCACGCGCGTTCTGGGACGCGGTGAAGAGCGCCCGACGGATCTGGAATTCGCGGTCGATGGAGAAGGCAAGGTCATGCTGCCCGGATTGATCGATGCGCATGTACATGTGATGCAGATCGGGTTCGGAGCGCTGACGCTCGATTTGTCCGACACCACATCGCTCGAAGGCGCACTGGCCAAGATCAAGCAGTTCGCCGAAGACAATCCGGGCCGCCCGTGGATCCTAGGGCGCGGCTGGAACCAGGAAAAGTGGGGTCTGGGACGCTTTCCCACCGCAGCCGAACTCGACACCGTCGTTGCCGATCGACCGGTTTGGTTGAACCGGGTGGACGGTCATGCCGGTTGGGCCAACACCGCCGCCATCAACCTCGCCAATGTCACCAGCGAAACCACCGATCCGTCAGGCGGGCGAATTATCCGTGATGCCGCCGGCGCGCCATCCGGCGTCTTCGTCGACGCGGCCGAGAGCTACATCAATGCCGTTGTTCCACCGCCGCGCCCGAAAGACCGCGACGCGGCGCTCGCCATGTCCCAGCGCATCCTGTTGGAGAACGGCATCACCGCCGTGGCCGATATGGGCACTTCGATCGAGGACTGGCAGACTTTCCGCCGCGCCGGAGATCTCGGCCAGTTGAAGGTCCGGATCATTTCCTATGCGACCGACCCCGACACGATGGAACTGATCGGCGGGCCTGGGCCGACCCCGTGGCTGTATGACGACCGGCTGCGACTGAACGGGATCAAGCTCTATCTCGACGGCGCACTGGGCTCGCGCGGTGCCACGCTGAAGGAACCGTATGAAGACGAGCCGAGCACCACTGGCCTGCCACTGCTGAAGCCAGCCCAGCTCCGAAATCTGATGAGCCGTGCCGCGCTCGAAAACTTCCAGACCGCCATCCATGCGATCGGCGATGCTGCCAATTCGGATGTGCTGATGGCGATCGCCGAACTGTCCGACACCTACACCGGTGACCGCCGCTGGCGGATCGAGCATGCGCAGATCGTAGACCCGGACGAATTGGCTGCCTTTGGCAGGCACGGCGTCATCGCATCGATGCAACCCCTGCATCAGACGTCCGACCGGACGATGGCCGAAGCCCGGCTGGGGCCGGACCGGCTCGGCGGCGCCTACGCATGGCGCAGCGTGCTCCAGGCGGGCGGCATGTTGGCGTTCGGATCCGACGCACCGGTTGAACCTGCCGATGTCTTCGCCGGCATAGCCGTCGCCATCAGTCGCACCGACGAGAACGGCGAACCGTTCGGCGGCTGGCGTGCGCAGGAAACCGTAAGCCGGGAGCAAGCCCTCAAGGCCTTCACGGCAGATGCAGCCTTTGCCGGATTTGCCGATGGCCGATTTGGCCGGTTGGTGCCCGGGGAGCGGGCCGATTTCATCCTGGTCGATCGTGATCCGATGCTCGCCAGCCCCAGCGACATTCGCGAAACCCGTATTCACGAAGTGTGGGTTGGCGGGGAGCGGGTGATCGCGCGCTAGCCTCGAATCTGCGGTGATGCCGCACGCGGGCGGCAATTTCGAGGAAGCTCGAAATGCCGAGAAATTCGATGACCCGCGGCATGGCAAAGGTCAGCAATGCCTCTGAGTGCGAAATTCATAATTGAGTCATGGAATTGCGTCAAAGGCGGCAGAGCAACGAAGGGTTTTGACCGGATTGCCGTTTGTGAATCACCCGGGCCATAATTGTGCAGCTGCACACTTTTGGGTTGACCCGGTGAAGCCAAATCGATGCAAAATGGACACAATTCTTTTAACATGTTGATTTTAAAAGCTTCAAATAGGGCCCCTGTTACAGTTTGATTCAAATTTTGGGGTTGTCAGAAATGCAATGCTGGCCTATTCAGCGACTCAACAGAGTTAAAAAAGAGCTCATAGGAGACCAATAATGAAACTGCGTAACGTTGCTTTGGCTACTGCAGCCCTCTCGCTTGCTGCTGCACCTGCCGTCGCAGAAGCCTCGTTCGATCGTTCGTCGGCCCCTGCCGAAGGTGAAAGCCTCGAAGGTGGTTCGGGCATCATCATCGCGATCCTGGCAGCTGCTGCCATCATCGCTGGCATCATCATCGCTGCAGACGGCGATGACGACGACGCAGTCAGCCCCTAAGCTGAGCTTCAACCGAATTGAGAGGGGCCCTCTTCGGGCCCCTTTTTTTGTGTGTCGTCTGTTTCTCCCCACGCGGATACGAAGTGTCCCTGAGGGCAATTCCCGAGCGACTTCAAAGATCTAGCCGAATACCGTGCAGGCAACTCGTCTCGTCGAATTGTCATAATCGTTTTGCAGCTTCGTCCTAGAAATGGTCCTTGAGTTCAGCCCCCTATCAGGAGATCACTCATGAAACTTCGCAATGCGGCTTTGGCGGCAGCTGCTTTCGGATTGGCCACCGCCCCGGTTTTGGCCCAAGCGTCATTCGACCGGTCGGTCGCTCCGACTGAGGGCGAAGACCTCGAAGGTACGACCGGCATTCTCGTCACCGTCCTTGGTGTCGCAGCTGTTGTTGCTGCGGTCATCATCATTGCCGACGATGACGATGACGATGACGCTGTCAGCCCCTGAGGCTCACCAAATTTGAAAGGGGCTCCGATCGGGGCCCCTTTTTTCTTTAGCGCAACTTCGGCAATCGCCGGGCGCGGCTACTCTCCGGGCTCCGGAGCTTCGCTGGAGGTCGCGACATCCGGTTCGTCTGAATCCTCGATCGCATCGCCCTTCTTCTCCTGGAACCGCATAAGGATCAGCGACCCTTCGAACAGCAGCAGCAACGGCACCGCGAGGATCACCTGCGAGCCCGGATCGGGCGGCGTGACGATTGCGGCGAGTGCGACAACGCCGACAATCACGTAGCGACGCGCGCCAGCGAGTTGGGCGCGGCTGACGATCCCGGCGCGGTTGAGCAGCAACAGCAACACCGGCAGCAGAAACGTGATCCCGAAGGCCAGGATGAACTGCATCACGAGATCAAGGTATTGGCCGACAGCGGGCAGAGCCTCGACATCGAGCCCGCCGGCCTCGCCTCCAAACCCGAGGAAAAACCGGAATGCAGTCGGCATCACCACGAAATGAGCGAGCGACGCACCGCCGAGGAACAGCACCGGAGTCGCAATCAGGAAGGGCAGGAACGCCTTCTTCTCTTTCGCATAAAGACCCGGCGCAACGAACGCCCAGAGCTGGTTGGCAATGATCGGGAAGCTGACCATGAACCCGGCAAACAACGCGACCTTGAGATTGACAAAGAAGGGTTCTGGGAGCCCGGTGAAAATCAGCTGACCCTGGCCCGCTGGGAATGCGTCCTTGAGCGGCTGGATAAGGAAGCCAAGGATCGGTTCGGCAAAGTAAAGGCACACGCCGAAGCCGATCAACAGCGCGAAGACCGATCGCATCAGCCGGGCACGCAACTCTATCAGGTGGTCGAGCAGCGGCGCCCTTGTTTCGTCGATATCCTTGATCTCGAAAGCCATGGACTATGCCCGATCGTCCGGCTTGCCGACGTCACGGCGCGGCGCAAGCGGCAATTCGGGCGATTGCGCCGCCTCTTTGGGCGCAGGCGCTTCCACTTTCGGGTCAGGTCCGGGTTCCCCGCCTGAAGGCGTCTCATCGGCGACAGGAGGAGGGCCAGTCATCACCGGCTCACCGGCAGCGTCTTCGCTTGACGCGGCGCTCTTCTTCATGATCGCCTCGTTTTGCGCCTTCCACTTCTTCTCCATGTCTTCCAGTTCGGCTTCGCGGACCATCGCATCGATCCCGGTCCGGAAGTGCGCCGACACCTTGCGCACCTTCCCGATCCACCGTCCGGCCGTGCGCATGGCCAGCGGCATGTCTTTCGGCCCGATCACGAGGATCGCGACGATGACGATCAGAAGAAGTTCCGAGGCGCCGATATCAAACATGGGTGCCCTTGTTGCGACAGTGCCGAACCCGGAGTGAGGTCGGGCCAGTCAAAGGTTAGCTGGCGGAATCGCTCCGCTCACTTGTCTTGGCTTCGACCGGCGCAGCATCTTTTGCGGGTGCCTCGATCTGAGCGCTGGGAGCGGGAGTTTCGGACTCTTCCTCGGTCATCCCTTTCTTGAAGCTCGAAATGCCCTTGCCGAAATCGCCCATCATTTCGGAGATCTTCCCGCGTCCGAACAGGACAAGGATGACCAGTGCCACGATGAGGATTTGCCAGATTCCGATACCGCCCATTGCGAAGTCTCTCTCAATTACCTGATCTGAATATAGGTGCGAACTTGGCCGAGCGCCAGTCATCCAGTGGCTCAAGGCCCAGGATCGATGGATTCGTCGGATTCTGTCTCGGATTCCGGCGGGTTATCAGGATCAATATCCGGTTCCATTGCCGCTTCCAGCGCTTCATCGACGGGGTCTAGCAGGCCCGTTGCCCGCAACTCGTCGATCCCAGGCAGGTCGCGGCGCGAGCCGAGCCCGAAATGATCGAGGAATTCGGGCTGAATATAGGTGCGAACTTGGCCGAGCGCCAGTCATCCAGTGGCTCAAGGCCCA
>CAZJZO010000069.1:0-18993 GCA_964550495.1 uncultured Porphyrobacter sp.
TGAAGCATCCCCTCTCTATGAATTTACGCAGGCGCTAACCCGAGCCTCGCGCGCCACCGCCGGCGATCCAGTGGTGGAGGTTGCGTGGAGCGCCGATGTACCGGGCGCTGCGGGCAATCGCTTTCGCGTGCCGCTACCCGGGCGCGATCTGCCGTCCGAACAGGTGACCGAAGCACGCGGCTTTGCCGACAGTTTCGCGCTCAAGCTGCGCCACCACGATGCCGGACTGCATGCCGTGAGCGCGCCGCCCGAACCGGTGGCACGCGCTTGCTACGATGCGATCGAACAGGTCCGATACGAAGCGCTCGGGGCCAACAATTTCGAAGGCATCAAGGGCAATCTCGACGCGGCGATCGAGCTGCGGACTGCGACCGACCAGATTGTCCGGGCGCAGAATTCCTCCGAAGTGCCGCTGCAAACTGCGCTCTCGCTGATGCTGCGCGAAGAGCTGACCGGTGAACCGATTCCCGACAAGGCGCAGGCCGGCGTCAGCCTGGTGCGCGACTTCATCGAGGATACGGTCGGCAAGGACTTCGCTGCGCTGGGTGACACGCTCGACGATCAGGAAGCATTCCAGAAACTCGCGCTCGACATGCTGCGCGAGCTCGATCTCACGCGTCCCACCGATGCGCCCGACGAAGCCGACAATGATGACGGCGAAGACGACGACGGCGCCGACGAGGAGGATGGCGCCGACGAGCAGCAGGAGGGCGATGCCGATCCGCAGAGCGCCGAAATGGCGGGCGAAATGGCCGAGGGCGAAAGCGAAGGCGACGCCGACAGCGAATTCGCGCCGGACGATGACATGCAGGATGGTGAGCCCGGCGAAGAGGGCGACGCCTCCAACGCTCCGGTCCGCCCCAATCGCCCGCAGACCGAGATTCCCGATGGTCTAGACTATCAGTATTTCACCGATCGTTTCGACGAGATCATCGAAGCGCCTGAATTGTGCGATGCCGAAGAGCTTGACCGGTTGCGGGCCTATCTCGACAGCCAGCTGACGGGATTGCAGGGTGTCGTCACCCGGCTGGCCAACCGTCTCCAGCGGCGATTGATGGCACAGCAGAACCGCAGCTGGGATTTCGATCAGGAAGAGGGCGTGCTCGACGCCGCGCGGCTTTCGCGTGTGGTGGTCTCGCCGGGAACGGCGCTGTCCTACAAGGTAGAGCGCGACATCGAGTTCAAGGACACGATCGTCACGCTGCTGATCGACAATTCGGGTTCGATGCGTGGACGACCCATTTCGATCGCGGCGATCAGCGCCGATATCCTTGCGCGCACGCTCGAGCGCTGCGGGGTCAAGACCGAGATCCTCGGCTTCACCACCCGTGCGTGGAAGGGCGGGCAGTCGCGCGAGGCATGGCTCGCCGATGGCAAGCCGCAGAATCCCGGGCGCCTCAACGATTTGCGTCACATCATTTACAAGCAGGCCGACGAGCCATGGCGCCGTGCGCGGCGCAATCTCGGCCTGATGATGCGCGAAGGACTGCTCAAGGAAAACATCGACGGCGAGGCGCTGATGTGGGCGCATTCGCGCCTGATCGCCCGTCCCGAGGAGCGCCGCATCCTGATGGTGATCAGCGATGGCGCACCGGTCGATGACAGCACCTTGAGCGTGAACAGCGCCGGCTATCTCGAAGCGCACCTGCGCGGCGTGATCGAATGGGTCGAGAAGTTCTCGCCGATCCAGCTGGTCGCGATCGGCATCGGTCACGACGTGACGCGCTACTACCGCCGCGCGGTGACGATCATGGATGTCGAACAACTCGGCGGCACGATCATGGAGCAGTTGGCGGAACTGTTCGAGGACGAAAAGGGGCCGAAGCGGCGGTGACCGAAACAGTGACCCTATGGAGGCCAACCGGTCCGGAAGAACTCAAGTTGGTCGAGGAATCCGGATGGAAAGCGTGGCCGCCGCGCCTGCCCGAACAGCCTATTTTCTATCCCGTCACGACCGAGGAGTACGCGATCAAGATTGCGCGGGACTGGAATGTCCGTGCCAGCGGTTCGGGCTATGTGACGCGGTTTGAAGTGCGCAAGGATCATCTCGAGAGATACGACGTCCAGCTCGCCGGCGGCAAAGAGCACGCCGAATACTGGATCCCTGCCGAAGAGCTTGAAGAATTCAATGCCGCTATTGTCGGCCAGATCGAAGTGACAAGGACATTTCCCGAATGAACGTAACCGAAGCCGTCACCAGCCGCCGCTCCGTGCGCGAATTTCTCGACAAGCCGGTCGATCTCGAAACCATCCGCCGGGTGATGGACAAGGCGCGTTGGGCGGCTTCCGGGTGCAATTACCAGCCGTGGGAAGCCACCGTGGTCACCGGCCAGCCGCTCAAGGATCTGCAGGCCAAGATCACGACAACGCCGCCGCAGCAGCTAGAATATGACTGGGATGCCCCCAAAACCGAAGAGGCCTACAAAGAGCGTCTCCATGGTATCTCGCGCGGCATGTTCGACGCGTTAGGCATCGCGCGCGATGACGGCGCCGCGCGCATGGCGGCGATGGGGCGCAACGCCACCAGCTTCGACGCACCGGCCGTGATGTTCGTCTATTTCCCCAGGCTGATGAAAGAGCCGCAATGGTCCGACACCGGCATGTGGCTGCAGACCGTCGCATTGCTGCTGCGCGAGGAGGGCCTCGACAGCTGCTTCCAGGAATTCATGGCCTATTACGCCAATGTCATCCGCGATCACCTCGGGCTCGACCATGAGCGCTACATGTTCTTCTGCGGCATGGCGATCGGCTATCGCGACCCGGACGCACCGGTGAACAATTTCGAGCGCGAGCGTGTGCCGCTCGACGAACATGTCAGTTTCCTGGGCTTCGAGTAGGCGCGATGTCCCGGATCGATCCGCCCGCTGAAGACAAGCTTTCCCCGGAGCTCAAGCAGGGTCTGGCCATGGCAGAGGCCTTCATGGGGTTCCTGCCAAACTCGTCGGTCGACATGGCGCACTGGCCCGAACTGGCTCAGACCTTTGCGCCATTTGCCGCGAACATCCTTGGCGGCGGCGAACTCGATCGGTCGCTCAAGAACATGATTGCCGCTGTGGCGAGCAATGCCGCCGGATGCCGCTATTGCATGGCGCATACAACTCATCAGGCCGAAAGGGCCGGCGCAGATGCGGAGAAGGTCGCCAGGGTGTGGGAATACCAGACCAGCGACCTGTTCAGCGATGCCGAACGCGCGGCGCTCGATCTCGCGCTGGCGGGCGGGCAGGTGCCGAACGCGGCCACCGACGCGCATTTCGAAGCGCTCAAGCAGCATTACTCGAACAAGCAGATCGTCGAGATTGTCTCGGTGATCGCATTGTTCGGTTTCCTCAGCCGCTGGAACGATACGATGGGCACCGAGCTGGAAGACGAACCGCTCGATTTTGCAAAGAAGACCTTTGCCGCGCGGGATTGGAGTTGAAGCAATCGCTTGACCGTCCGCGGCGAGCGCAGCAAAGCGCTGGCAAATGGTCAAGCCGCTTAAGTTATTCAATTCGCTCACGCGCGAAATCGAACCGTTCGTTCCCGTCCATCTAGACGAGGCGCGCGTCTATACGTGCGGGCCAACGGTCTACAATTACCCGCATATCGGCAATATGCGCGCCTATGTCTTTGCCGACGTGCTGGGGCGGACGCTGAGTTGGGAGGGTTACAAGCTCACCCACATCATCAACATCACCGATGTTGGCCACCTGACTGACGATGCCGATGAAGGTGAGGACAAGATGGAGAAGATGGCTGCGGAGAAGGCGCAGTCGATCTGGGACATTGCCAAGCACTACACCGAGGCATACTGGGCCGACGTAGAGGCGCTCAATATCCGCCAGCCGGCCAAGTGGTCGGTCGCGACCGACTACATCAACGAAATGATCGAGTTTGCCTCCAGCATTGCCGACAAGCACTGCTACGAACTCGACAGCGGACTTTATTTCGACGTCTCGACCATCGAGGATTACGGGCGGTTGGCACGCGCGGTCACCGAAGAAGGCGAGGGCCGGATCGAGCGGCTCGAAGGCAAGCGCAATGCGGCCGATTTCGCGATCTGGCGCAAGACTCCACCGGGTGAGAAGCGTCAGATGGAATGGGATTCGCCATGGGGCAAAGGCGCTCCCGGCTGGCACCTCGAATGCTCGGTGATGGGCGAAAAGCTGCTCGGATTCCCGTTCGACATCCACACCGGCGGGATCGACCACCGCGAGATCCACCACCCCAACGAAATCGCGCAGAACCAGGCGTTCTGCGGCTGTGGCGGCTTGTCAGAGGCGACCAATTCCGGCGCGAAGATATGGATGCACAACAACTTCCTCGTCGAACGTTCGGGCAAGATGTCGAAGTCGTCGGGTGAGTTTCTGCGGCTGCAACTGCTGATCGACAAGGGCTACCACCCGCTCGCCTATCGGATGATGTGTTTGCAGGCGCATTACCGCAGCGAGCTCGAATTTTCGTGGGAAGGCCTCGATGCAGCGCTGACGCGGCTGAAGCGGATGGTGATGGCGGTGGAACGCCTCAAGGATGCCGAGACCGAACCTGATCCCGACGCCTCCCATCCAAAGTTTGATGGACCGATCTGGAAGTTCAGCGAAGCAATTATTGACGATCTGAACACACCGATTGCCCTGACCGCGCTCGAAGATGCTCTCGCGGTCAAGAAGGTGCCAGGCCCAATAAAGCGTGCCGTGATTGAAGACATGGACTCCGTCTTAGGCCTCAACCTCTTCGGACTATCCCGCGCAGACCTGCGCATCCGCCCGAAGACAGCCGAGATCACCGAAGCCGAGATCGAAGACGCACTCGCCCGTCGCAAGGCCGCGCGGGCCGGGAAGGACTTCGCCACCTCGGATGCGATCCGCGATGAACTGACGGCCAAGGGCGTCGAAGTCATGGACGGCGATCCGCTCGGTTGGGAATGGAAGTTGGGCTGACCTTGCACATTCTGTAGCATATGCTACGTCAGTTGCATGTTGCAACTGATTTTCTGGCTAATTCTCGCTGCGATCCACGCCATGCCGGCGCTTGCCTTGTTTCGCCCCGCGACTCTCACAACGCTTTACGGCATCGCAGCCGACAACCCGCTTTTCCTGCTGATGCAGCATCGCGCGGCGCTGTTCCTCGCGGTGTTCGTGGCCTGTATCTGGGCGGCTTTCGTGCCCGAAGGACGCAGGCTCGCGGCGCTGGTGGTGGGCATCAGCATGCTCAGCTTCCTCGCGCTCTACTGGATGGCGGGCTCCCCCGCGCCGCTCAAGCGGATCGCGCTAGTAGACCTTGCGGGACTGCCGGTACTCGTAGGGGTAGCGTGGTTCGCATTCCGCTCCTAACACGGAGCCATGACAATTCTCGCGATATCCGGCCTGATCCGACCGCTGCTCGAACCGCGCCTTCCCGACGATCTCGACGTCCGCTGGTTCATGACCAAGGAAGAGGCTCTCGAAGCCGTGCCCGAAGCCGAGATCGGCTGGTTCGACATGTACGAGCAGGAGGCGATGGCGGCGACATTGCGCGCAGCGACCAAGCTCAAATGGCTCAACTCGATCTATGCCGGGCTCGATTTTCTTCCGATGGACGTGCTGATCGAGCGCGATATCACCGTGACCAACGGCGCTGGCATCAACGCGATCACCATCGCAGAATATGTGGTGATGGGCATGCTGAACATCGCCAAAGGTTATCGCGAAGTGATGCGCGCACAGCTGCGCAACGAATGGCTGCTCGACAGTCCCGGCAAACGCGAACTGGCGGGGTCGAAGGCGTTGCTGCTCGGCTATGGTGCGATCGGCAAGCTTATCCAGCCGCGACTCGAAGCCTTCGATGTCGATGTCACGGTGGTTCGGCGATCGGGCGGCGAGGGCGTTCTGACTCCCGATCAATGGCGCGGGAAGTTGGGCGATTTCGACTGGATCATCCTTGCGGTTCCGGCGACCCCCGAAACAGACGGGATGATCGGCGCAGACGAGCTGTCCGCGATGAAGCAAGACGCTGTAATCGTGAACATCGCGCGCGGCAGCGTGATCGACCAGCCGGCCCTGATCGAAGCGCTGGAAGCCAAGTCCATCGGCGGAGCGTTTCTGGACGTGACCACGCCCGAGCCGCTGCCACCCGATCACAAGCTGTGGGAACTGAGCAACGCGCACATTTCCATGCACCTCTCGGGCCGCGCGCAGGACAAGATGTTCATTCGCAGCGCGGAGCGTTTCCTCGACAATCTCGACAAGTATCGTCGCGGCGAACCCATTGGACCGATCTTCGACCCGCGGATCGGCTATTAGCTCCGGTCGCCAGATCGTTCAAAGTCGTTGATTGGTTTCGGTAGTTTCGCCGCGTCGTGTAAGCGTCACGTGGCGCGTGTAACGCAACGATGATTCCCCGCGAACCGGTGGCCAGTGCCATCATCTCCGCTCACAGGCGAGTGGAATACCAGGAGGAACCCGACGATGACCGACACCCGAACTGCCTCGAAGAAGGCCTCTGACCTGTTTGTGGAATGCCTTGAGGCGGAGGGAGTCGAGTACATTTTCGGCGTGCCGGGAGAGGAAAATCTCGACCTGCTCGAAAGCCTTTCGGACAGCTCGATCAAGCTGGTGCTGACCCGGCATGAACAGGGCGCAGGGTTCATGGCAGCGACCTATGGGCGGCATACTGGCAAGACCGGTGTGTTCCTGGCGACGTTGGGTCCGGGTGCAACCAATATGGTCACGGCGATCGCCTACTCGCAGCTCGGCGGCATGCCGACGCTGGCGATCACCGGGCAAAAGCCGATCAAGCATTCCAAGCAGGGCCGGTTCCAGATCCTCGACGTGGTCGACATGATGGGTCCGATCACCAAGTTCACCCACCAGCTTCACTCAGGCGACAACATCCCGAGCCGCGTGCGCGAAGCCTTCCGCCTCGCCGAGGAGGAAAAGCCGGGCGCCACCCATCTCGAATTGCCCGAGGATATCGCCGAGGAACCAACCGCAAGCCGCCCGATCGCGCGGTCGGTCGCTCGGCGTCCCTCGGCCGAAGCCAAGGCCGTGCGACAGGCGGTGAAGGCGCTGGAGGCAGCGAAGAGGCCGGTTTTGGTAATCGGCGCCGGTGCCAACCGCACCATGACCAGCCGGATGCTGCACCAGTTCATCGAAAAGACCGGAATTCCCTTCGTTACGACGCAAATGGGCAAGGGCGTGATCGACGAACGCCACCCGCTGTTCCTCGGCTGTGCAGCGCTATCGGCCGGCGATTTCTGCCACCGTGCGATCGAAGACGCCGACTGCATCGTCAATATCGGCCATGACGTGATCGAAAAACCGCCGTTCTTCATGCACAATGACGAAGAGGGCGAGGTCGGATCGGACAGCCCGCCGACCGTCATCCACATCTCGAACAAGACCGCCGAGGTCGATCCGGTCTATTTCCCGCAGATCGAAGTGATCGGCGACATCGCCAACGCGATCTGGCAGATCAAGGAAGACATTGTCCCGAACGCTGAGTGGGCGTCCAAGCGGATGCTCGAATACCGTCAGGCCGACATTGCGCATTCGGACCCGCTCGAGGCCGATGAACGCTTCCCGATCTTCCCGCCGCACCTAGTTCGCCAGATCCGCAAGGCGATGCCCGAAGACGGGATCATCTGTCTCGACAATGGCGTCTACAAGATCTGGTTCGCGCGCAACTACACCGCCTACCGTCCCAACACGGTGCTGCTCGACAATGCGCTGGCGACGATGGGCGCTGGCCTGCCGAGCGCAATGATGAGCGCGATGCTCTATCCCGAGCGCCGCGTCATGGCGATCTGCGGTGACGGCGGTTTCATGATGAACTCGCAGGAGTTGGAAACCGCGGTTCGGCTGGGCCTCAACCTGACCGTGCTGATCCTGCGCGACGATGCCTATGGGATGATCCGCTGGAAGCAGGCGAATATGGGCTTCAAGGATTTCGGCCTTACCTACGGCAACCCCGATTTCGTCCAATACGCCGAAAGCTATGGCGCGATCGGCCATCGGATCACCAGCAGCGAGCATCTGCGCGACGTGCTGGCGAAGACCGGCGAAGCGCCGGGCGTGCATGTGATCGATTGCTCGGTCGATTACACCGAGAACGACCAGATCCTGAACCACGACATCAAGGAACTGAGCGCGCAGCTTTGACGCGCGGATCGGCAAGGAGGATCCCCGATGCCCACCCTCAAGGACACCTATCCGCTCTATCTCAACAACAAGGCGGCGCAGCCCAACACCGATCTTGCGGTGACCGACAAATACACCGGCGAGGTCGCCTTCCGTACTGCGCTGGCCACTCCCGATGTGATCGACGAGGCGATTGCCGGTGCGGTGCGCGCGGCCGAACCGATGACCAGGCTCGCGAGCTTCGAGAAGCAGGACGTGCTGATGCACTGCGTCAGCCGCTTCAAGGAACGCTTCGACGAGCTGGCCTATGCGCTGTGCATCGAGGCCGGAAAGCCGATCAAGGACAGCGAGGGCGAGGTCACCCGGCTGATCGACACCTTTCGGATCGCGGCCGAGGAATCGGTGCGCAATTATGGCGAAGTGATGCCGCTCGATATTTCCGAGCGCGCGCGCGGATATTCGGCAATGTGGAAGCGCGTGCCGATCGGGCCGTGCAGCTTCATCTCGCCGTTCAACTTCCCGCTCAATCTCGCCGCGCACAAGATCGCGCCGGCGATCGCGATGGGTTGCCCGTTCGTGATGAAACCCGCGTCAAAGACGCCCTTGGGCGCGCTGATCATGGGCGAAGTGCTGGCCGAATGCGACGTGCTGCCCGAAGGCGCGTTCTCGATCCTGCCTGCCAGCCGGGATGGCGCGGACCTTTTCACCGAGGACGAGCGGCTGAAACTCTTGAGCTTCACCGGTTCGCCCGGTGTCGGCTGGGCACTCAAGGCCAAGGCGGGCAAGAAAAAGGTCGTGCTCGAACTCGGCGGCAACGCTGCCGTGATCGTCGACAAGGATGCCGACCTCGATGACGCGCTCGAGCGGATCATATTCGGTGCATTCTACCAGTCGGGCCAGTCCTGCATCGGCGTGCAGCGCATCCTGATTCATGACGATGTCTACGATACCTTCAAACCGATGCTGGTTGAAAGGACCACGACGCTGATCGCGGGCGACCCCAAGGACCGCAAGACCTTTGTCGGGCCGATGATCTCCGACGGCGAAGCATCGCGGCTCAAAGGCTGGATCGACGATGCCGTCGAGGCAGGGGCAACTTTGCTGACAGGCGGCGCCCTGACCAATGGCAACATGCTAGAAGCGACCCTGCTCGAAGGTGTGCCGGCCGATGCCGATGCGCTGAACGAGGAAGCCTTCGGCCCATTGGCTATCCTGCAGCGCTTCTCGAGCTTCGATGACGCGCTTGCCGAGGTGAACAATTCCAAGTTCGGGCTGCAGGCGGGCATCTTCACGCGCGACCTGTTCCAGATGTACGACGCCTGGGACCGGCTCGATGTCGGCGGGATCGTGATCAACGATGTCCCGAGCTACCGCGTCGACAACATGCCCTATGGCGGCGTGAAGGATTCCGGCCTCGGCCGCGAGGGCATCCGCTTCGCGATGGAGGACATGAGCGAGATCCGAAACCTGGTGGTTCGAAGGACTTGATCCCACTCATCATTGCGAGCGAAGCGAAGCAATCCATCGCCTAGCGCGAGACAGCTCTGGATTGCGGCGCCGCTTCGCGGCTCGCAATGACGAAGTCTCACCTAACTTTCCTCCAGCAGTAGCAGCACTGCTGTAACCACCATTCGCTCGTCATCGCCGCCAAAGCGGTGATCCACCTCGCGCACGGTGGCATCGGCGACCAGTTGGCCCGGGATGCGGAACTCGTGGTCGGGGAGGGCGGCGACGAAGTCCTCACCCGCCTCGACAGCCTCGCAGCCGTCAAAATCGAGCATCACTTCGTGCCGCGTGCCAGCGAAGGTGATCGAGGACCACGCTTTCTCCTCGTGCGAAAGCAGGCTGGCTCGGCCCTCTGCCAACATCAGCAGCGCTTCGCGAACGCGGTCACCGGTGGTGCGTTTGGGCCGGTAGCGCCGGCTCGACGATGTGGGCGTTTGCGCTTCGGCGTGATCGGCAGACTTGGTTTCGATCAACAGGTGGGTCAGCATGGCCGTATCTCCCCCTTTGCCTGGGCCTTGCCAAAGTCGCGCATCCAGTTGCGGGTGCGCGCTTCTGTCGCTGGACGCGGAATGCGGCCCATGCGCAGATCGAGCACAAAGCGCGGATCGTGCGCAGCCAGCCGCCCGAATTTGGTCGCGGGCATGTCGTGCTCGCGCATGAATTTTTCGACGTCGCGGATCAGCATTGTGGTTCCTTCCTGTCCGGTTGCCCGAGCCTGCGAATCGCCCGGTGTTCCATATTTGTTCCAACAGAAATCCTAGGTGATTATCCCCTTGCGACACGTAAGCATTTCGGCTATACAATATGCATGTCCAAGCAACCCACACTTCGCCAATTCCAAGACCGCTTCCCCACCGAGGATAACTGCCTAGAGCACCTCAAGCTGACCCGTTTCGGAGAGGCGCACGAATGCGAAGCGTGCGGCAAGCAAGCCAAGTTCTACCGGATCAAAAAGCGCCGCTCATACGGCTGCGAGCATTGCGGGCATCAAATTTATCCTACAGCCGGAACGCCCTTCCATCGGACGCGCACAAGCCTTCGTGACTGGTTCTATGTGATGTTCCTGTTCTGCTCGAAGCGGAACGGTGTCGCTGCCAAGGAAGTCGAGCGCCAGATCGGTGTGACCTACAAAACGGCGTGGCGCATGTGCCATGAAATCCGCAAATACATGGCGATGGTTGACGGTGACGAGCCTATAGGTGGCCCGTTCAAGACGGTCGAAATCGACGAGACCTATATGGGCGGTGAAGCCGAAGGCATGGGATCGGGCTACAAGGGCAACAAGGTGGCTGTAATCGGCATGGCAGAGCGCGATGGTGACATTGTCGTGCGGGTTCTGCCGGATCGCCGCAAAGTGACGATGAACGAAGTCATCCCGCAGCATGTGAAGCCGCACACCGAAGTCCACACCGATGAATTTGGCGGTTACAGCGACCTAAGCATTCTGAACGGCTACTGGCACAAGACGGTAAACCACTCGAAGGGTGAGTATGTCGCTAAGGGCGGTGTTTCGACTAACAGCGTGGAAGGGTTCTGGGCGCAATTGAAGCGGTCAATCCACGGGACGCACATTCACGTCAGTCAGAAGCACCTTTCGAAGTATCTCGGCGAGTTTGAGTTTCGTCACAATCGCCGGGATCGGCCTGAGACGATGATTTCAGAGTTGATGCTTTCTTTCGCACGGTAGGGGCCTCGCCATGGGCCATAGCGTCTAGGAGGCGGTCAAATCGCTTACTGCTGTTGCTCAATCTCTTCCTCCCTTGGCCAAATTCGATCAACTTCCTCAGAAAGAAACATCACATCGGTGTAGTTATCCATGTTCCAACCGTTTGGGATTTGCAGTTCGTTTTTCCGAAAATCGAAAATCATATCACCTAAACGAAACTCGCTAAGCGGCTTGATCGCAGTTCTACCGAAGCGGCCCCAGACAGTCACTTTTTCAAACGCGACTTTGTCGGCAATCTCGAAATTCACGTCCTTCTCTGTAGCCCCCTCTCTTTCGGCGTGCATCCTTTTGGCTATCCGCATTCCTAAGTCGCGCAGAGTTATGTCCGCTTCGCGCTTAACGCGCTTTTCCTGGATAGGCGGCTCGATAGGGGCAGCCGCAGGCTCCGCCACAATCGGGAGCGCCTTTGGCCCTGCGTTCAGTCGCACGTATTCAAATAGGCCATACAGTGCGCCAATTTGAGCTAGTAATAGCCATCCCCACCACGGCATTGGCGTCATACCCGCCAGTGTCTTGATTGTTGGGAAACCAAGCTGGTCACAAAGCCATTGGTAGAAACCCGCCGCCAGCGGAACGCCTGTGAGAACTTTGGCCTTCCAGCCCCGGAACACGATCCCAAGAAACGTGACGCGATCTTCCGCAGTAGGGTTCTCTCCCTCTTCAGCGGGAGCCTGTTTGGATTCCATTTCCCAGTCATAGCGCGTCGCCATCGGATGGTGGAGTCCGCACACCATATCCTGTGGATACGTGTCGGAAGGGGATAAACCCCAAATCCTACTTGTCTAGGAAAAATACTATGCTATAGGAAATTTATGGAACATCTGACACCTGAAGAGCGGGCTGCGCGGGAGCGATTGCAGGCCCTGGTGCGTGAAAAGCGCTCCAGTTTTGCAGCACTTTCTCGCTTGCTGGGGCGAAATCCCGCCTATCTGCAGCAATATGCAATGCGGGGAAGTCCGCGCCATCTCGACGAACCGGATGTGCAGAAAATTGCACGTTTTCTAGGGGTTTCTACGGATGTTCTACGGACGCGCCGGTTCGAAGGGGACAGCTCTGGTCAAGCGCCGGATGCACCAGAACGGAAGCGCGATGGCTGGATCGATGTGCCGCGCTTGTCGCTCGATGCGTCGGCTGGCTCGGGGGCTGTCGCGGCGGAGGAAAATTCCTATGATACGATCCGATTCTCGCGCCGATGGTTGTCGGAACAGGGGTTTGAAGGGGGCAACCTCTCCATGATCCGGGTCGATGGGGATTCTATGGAGCCGTTGCTGAATGACGGGGACGAGATCCTTGTCGATCGCAGCCCGCGCACCTTTCGCGATGGTGTGCATGTCGTGCGCATCGACGACACGTTGATGGTCAAACGCGTCGCCAGTGCCGGGACCGGGCGCCTGTCTCTGCTGTCACAAAACCTCGCCTACCCGCCGGTGAGCGTCGAGGCAGAGGATGTTGAGATAATCGGCCGTGTAGTCTGGAAGGGCGGGCGGATTTAGGCCCAACCCAGTTCGGTCAATGCGAACCCATCATTCCATATCTTGACCATGTGGCTGACCTTGTCGCCGCTGAACTCGATCACGTAGCAATAGTCGGACGCGGTCGAATTGCCGGTCGCGGGCACGGGTCCGCCTTCGCCGGTATGCGTGGCCTTGAAAACGGCGGCGGCGCAGACCGATCCGCGCTCCTCATCAACGCCGAAAGACAAGATCTCGTAGCTCGCATCGGGCATCGGCGAGAACATGCCCTTCATCCACTCGGCATAGGCTTCGAGCGTCGCAACGCCAGCGAGCGCACCCGACTGGGCCCGGAATCCAGCGTCGGGCAAGCAGTACTGTGCGCACTCGGCCCAGCCTTTACCGGACTCGCAGGCGTCGAAGAAGGCGAGCGCTATGTCTTTGTTGGTCATTTGAAGAGTCCCCCTTTTGCTTATGCCGGGTTGAAATAGCGAGGGAGCGACGCCACTGCTTGTACATGTCCGACACCGCTACCGCTCCGAAGATCCCGCCCATGCGCGCCGCGATCATTCCCGTTACGCCGCTGCAGCAGAATTGTTCGCTGATCTGGTGTACCAAGACGATGAAGGCTGCTTTGTCCGACCCGGGCGGGGATCTCGACAAGATCAAGGCCGATGTTGCCAAGGCCGGCGTCGAGCTCGAGAAGATCATCATTACGCACGGCCATATCGATCATTGCGGACAGGCAGGGATACTGGCGGAAGAATTGGGCCTCCCGATCGAAGGGCCGCACAAGGACGATCTGTTCTGGATCGATCAACTCGAAGGCGACGGCGCGCGCTACGGGATCAAGGCCCAGAAATTCGAGCCGGACCGCTGGCTGGAGCATGGCGACACGGTAACGGTCGGCGAGCTAACGCTGGACGTGATCCATTGCCCTGGTCACACGCCCGGTCATGTCGTGTTCTTCCACGAGCCGAGCCGCTTCGCGATCGTCGGCGATGTGCTGTTTCAGGGCTCGATCGGCCGCACCGATTTCCCGCGCGGCAATCACCAGGATCTGATCAATGCCATCACCCAGCGCCTGTGGCCGCTGGGCAACGATGTGATGTTCATCCCCGGACACGGTCCGACCAGCACGTTCGGGCAAGAGCGAAAGACCAATATGTTTGTTGCGGACCAGATCCTCGCGTAGCTCCAATTGCTTGCGGCGGACGGTGTCAAAGGACGCCAAGGCCGATCAGCACCGCAACCACCGCAAGGCCCATCAGCGTCAGCATCGAAATGATGGTTCCGATCATCCGGCCCTTGGACAGCGATCCGCCATCCATGCCGAATGCGTGTGCCACCCGGCCCAGCATGAAGATTCCGGCGACATAGGCGAGCCACGGATCGCCGCGCCCGCTTAGTTCGATCACGCCGACCAGCAGCAATACAAACGGCGCGTTCTCGACGAAGTTCGAATGCGCCCGTGTGCGCCGGATCACCGCCTCGTTATCCATGTCGCCGACAAAGACCTTTTCGGCATTGCGAACCCGTCCGACGCGGATCATCAGCCACAGGTTGAGAATGGCCGCCGCAGCCACCGCTGCGAGCGTCACCGGAATTACTGTCATCGTCGATCCCCTCGAATATTGCTTGCGCGCCCTGCTAGTCGCACCCAGATAACCTTGCAACGCACGAAATTTTCGCTATAGCGCGCGGCTTCCCGCCACTCCGGGCCAGGACGCGCGCATGGGCAAACGCTTGTGCGAGGGCAGGCCTTGGCTTAAGGGCGGCTTTCGAGATCCTGCGTCAAACGGCGCAAAGACACGCATTTATTTGAGGAATTGGTGCTGCCATGGCTGTCCCAAAGAGAAAAGTATCGCCACACCGCCGTGGCAATCGCCGGGCTCATGATTCGCTGAAGGTAGAAGCCTTTCACGAATGCCCGAACTGCGGTGAATTGAAGCGACCGCACAACCTTTGCCCCCACTGCGGTTACTACAACGGGCGTGAGGTCGTCGCCGTCGGCCTCTAAGGCTTTGAAGCGACAGAAATTGGAGAGAGTGTGATGGATTTGCCGCGTATCGCTGTTGATGCGATGGGCGGCGATGAAGGCGTGCGCGTAATGGTCGAAGGCGCAGCCCTGGCTCGCCGACGCTACGAAGGCTTCAAATTCCTGCTTGTCGGCGACGAGGAGCGCATCAAGAGCGCGCTCGACGATCACCCGAATATGCGCGGTGCGTCGGAAATTCTCCATTGCGAGGATGTGATCGCCGGCGACGAACAGCCGAGCAAGGCGATCCGCCGTGCCAAGACGACATCGATGGGCCTTGCCGTCAATGCGGTGAAGGAAGGCGCAGCCGGAGCGGCTGTCAGCGCGGGCAACACCGGCGCTTTGATGGCGATGAGCAAGCTCGCTCTGCGCACCATGCCCGGGATCGACCGCCCGGCACTCGCTGCGCTGATGCCGACGCTCGAGCCGCATGACGTGGTGATGCTCGACCTTGGCGCCAACACCGAAGCCAATGCGCGCAACCTTGTCCAATACGCGGTGATGGGCGCGGCCTATGCGCGGATCGTCAACGGCTTCGACCGCCCGACCGTCCGCCTGCTCAATATCGGCACCGAAGAGATCAAGGGCACCGAAGCTTTGCGCGATGCGGCGGCGCGGCTCGTGGCTGCCTCCGACGAGGAGGATGGGGTACTCGCACTCGACTTCGCCGGCTTCGTCGAATCCGACAAGATCAATCGCGGCGAAACCCACGTCGTGGTCACCGATGGCTTCTCGGGCAACATCGCTCTGAAAGCCATTGAGGGATCGGCGCGTTTCGTCACCGATCTGCTCCGTCAGGCGTTCACCAGCTCGCTGCGATCCAAGATCGGTTTTCTCGTCTCGCGACCCGCAACCGAATTGCTGCGGCACCACCTCGACCCGAACAATCACAACGGCGCGGTGTTCCTCGGCCTCAATGGCGTGGTGGTAAAGAGCCATGGCAGCGCGACCGCCAGCGGAGTTGCCAATGCCGTCGCAGTCACGGCGAGCCTGCTCAAGAACAAATTGACGGAACGCATTGCCAAGGATCTGGCCGAGTTGGGTGAAGGCGCGCTGCGAGAGAGTGGCTCGGCAACCGCCGCCCCAGGTCAGCGCAGCTGCGAGGCCGCAGAGTGACAGGGTCGCGCCTGTTGGGGAGCGGTTCGGCATTACCCAAGCGGGTAGTGACCAACGATGAACTGGCCGCGCAGATAGACACCAGCGACGAATGGATCGTCGAGCGGACCGGGATCCGGCAGCGCTACATTGCGGGCGAAGGCGAAACCACCGCGTCGCTGGCGATCGCTGCGGCTACAGCGGCGCTCGCCGATGCCGGGCTGAGCGCCGAGGATATCGGCCTGATAATCGTGGCAACGGCCACGCCCGACAATACTTTTCCTGCGACGGCGACCAAGGTGCAGCACGCCTTGGGATGCAATGGCGGCATCGCCTTCGACGTTGCGGCAGTGTGTTCCGGGTTTCTCTACGCGATCGCGACAGCCGATTCGCTGCTGAGAACCGGCATGTCCAAGCGCGCGCTGGTGATCGGAGCCGAGACTTTTAGTCGAATTCTCGACTGGGAAGATCGCACCACCAGCGTCCTGTTCGGTGACGGCGCTGGAGCGATAGTGCTCGGGGCTCCGGACGGCGACGCTGGAGAAGCCGGTGACAAGGCAGGCATCCTTGCCACCCGCTTGCACGCCGATGGCGCGCAGCACGATCTGCTCTATGTCGATGGTGGTCCTTCAACCACGCAGACGGTCGGCCATTTGCGCATGAGAGGGCGCGAAGTGTTCCGGCATGCGGTGGTCAATCTCGCCGACGTCTTGGGTGAAGTGCTTGAAGAGGCGGGTATTTCTGCGTCCGATATCGACTGGGTCGTGCCGCACCAGGCCAACGCTCGGATCCTTGATGCGACCGCCCGCAAGCTTGGTATTCCGGCCGAAAAGGTGGTGGTGACGGTCGATCGCCATGCCAACACATCGGCGGCCTCGGTGCCGCTTGCGCTTGACGTTGCGCGGCGCGATGGGCGGATCAAATCCGGCGACCTGGTGATGATGGAAGCGATGGGCGGCGGCTTCACGTGGGGTGCAACCCTCGTAAGGATGTGATCCAGCCCGCCTTGGCGATGTGCAAAAAGCGCATGAATGCCTCGGCTGGATTTGCGAAATCTCTTTGAAATCCGTAAAGTAACCTCTCTTGGACAGGGTCGCGCCTACAAGGGAGGATATGCCATGATGCGTTCGGTGGGCACACTTACGCGGGCAGATCTCGCAGAGACTATCAATCGCAAAATGGGATTCAGCCGGGCTGAGTCGCTGGATCTGGTCGAAGCCATTCTCGGCAAGATGTCGGACGCGCTCGCTAATGGCGAAAATGTGAAGATTTCCGGATTTGGAAGCTTCGTCTTGCGCGACAAGAGCGAACGGATCGGCCGCAATCCGAAAACCGGTATCGAAGTCCCGATCACGCCCCGCCGGGTGATGACGTTCCGGGCCAGCCAATTGCTCAAGGAACGGATTGCCAAAGGCGACTGATCACGATGGCTGACTTCGAAGACGGCAAGGATGAAAGCGCGCTTCGCACAATCGGTGAGATCAGCGACGCGCTCGGCATAAAGCCGCATGTCTTGCGCTATTGGGAGCAGCAGTTCTCGCTGTTGAAGCCGCTGAAACGTAGCGGTGGGCGGCGATATTACCGACCCGACGATGTCGCGCTGGTCGAGCGGATCGACCAATTGGTCAATCAGGAAGGCTACACGCTCAAGGGTGCGGAAGCGGTCTTGAGATCTTCGGGATCATCCGGGATGGACCGCCGCAAATCGGATCGTCGGACGGGCGACCGGCGCGCGCACGCCGAACCGGATGGCGCCGGCCGCGCCGAAACCGTTCCCGATCTGCGGCCCGCGCTCGAAGAGGCAATCGGACAGCTCAAGTCGATCCGAACGCGACTGGCGCGCGCGATCGAAACCTGAACGGGCTTACTCGGCCGCCAGCAATTCTGCTTCACCCAGATCCACGCTGACGAGGCGGGACACACCCTTTTCAACCATCGTCACCCCGAACAGGCGGTGCATCCGGCTCATCGTCACCGCATTGTGGGTAACGATCAGGTACCTGGTGTTGGTGGTGCGGATCATCGAATCGAGCAGATCGCAGAAGCGCTCGACATTGGCATCGTCGAGCGGCGCGTCGACTTCGTCGAGCACGCAGATCGGGGCCGGGTTGGTCAGGAACAGCGCGAAGATCAGCGCGGTCGCCGTCAGAGCCTGCTCACCGCCAGACAGCAGCGAAAGCGACTGCAGGCGCTTGCCGGGCGGCTGGGCGTAGATTTCCAGGCCCGCTTCGAGCGGATCGTCGCTGTCGACCAGGGCAAGATGCGCCTGCCCGCCTTCGAACAGGCGCGTGAACAGCACGCGGAAGTGTCCGTCCACCTCTTCGAACGCGGCCTTCAACCGTTGCCGCCCTTCGCGGTTGAGATTGCCGATCGAGCCGCGCAGTCGGTTGACCGCTTCGGTCAGTTCGGCCTGCTCGCTGGCATTGGTGCCGTGCTCTTCCTCGATCCGCGCGAGCTCTTCCGCCGCGACCAGATTGACCGGCCCGATCCGTTCGCGGCTGGCGGACAGGCGCTCCATCTCTTCGGATTCTTCGGTCGCCGGCTTGATACCGTCTTCGTCGAATTCGAACCGTTCGCTCAGCAGCGGCGGCGGGCACTGGAAGCGCTCTCCGGAAATCCGGGCCATCTCGCCGCGCCGGGCCTCTTCGTTCTCCGCTCGAGCCACCAGGGTGGCACGGCCTTCGCGCGCCTGCGCCAGCTGTTCGCCTGCATCGGCGAGGGCACGTTCGGCTGCGCGCATCTCGGCTTCGCATTCGCCGACGATCTTTTGCGCCGCTTCGAGCTCTTCGGTGAGCCGCGCACGCATCGTATCGCCTTGCTCGATCTCGGCGATCAGCGCGGCGGGCTTGGCGGCGATGACGGCGCGCTCTTCTTCGATTTCTTCGAGGCGCCGCGCGGCTTCGGCCATGCGCTGGGTCGCTTCGCCCGAGCGCGCCTGCCAGTTGTTCCGATCGGCCTGCTGCGCCGCAGAGCGCTCGCGGGTCACAGCCAGGCCCTGATCGTGCGCAGCCAGTTCGGCGAGGGCCGCCTGGTACACTCTTTCCCTACACGACGCTCTTCCGATCATCGGAAGAGCGTCGT
>CAZJZO010000070.1:0-18536 GCA_964550495.1 uncultured Porphyrobacter sp.
GCGAAGGCAGCGACCTGTCGCCGGAAGATTTCCCGCGAGTGCGTGGTGTCGAGCGCAAGCAGACCAACCGCTCGCGCCGCGCCTACAAGCTGCTTAGCGAAGCGGGCACGCTCGATCGCGCGACGTTGGAGCGGATCAAATACGACATGGGCTACGAGCGCGAAGGCTACATCGCACAGATGTTCGACGACCTTGAAGCCATGGAATTCCCGCTGCACATGAAAGATGGCGAAGCGGCTGACGGCAATGTGCAGGAAGCGCGCGACCTGATGCTGCAATGGGATTTCAGTGCCGACAATAAAGGCCCCGCCGATGCGCTTGCCTATCTGCTGATCCGCGACTTCATGTCGGCCGAGTATCAGAACAACGAATGGCCCGACATGCGCGAGGAGCTGCAGGATGCTGCCGACCATCTGATCGAGCATTTCGGGCGGCTCGATCCGCCGATGTCCGAGCTGGTTCGGTTGCGCCAGGGCGATGTGGACCTGCCGCTTGACGGTGGGTCGGACACGCTGCGCGCTTCAACCACCTGGCGAGTCGACGACGACGGCCGGTTGAGCCTCGTCCACGGCGACAGCTTCATCCAATGGGTCGAATGGAACGAAGGCGAGCGCGTCTTCTCGCGCTCGATCCAACCCTTCGGCGCGGCTGTCACCCGGCCCGAGAGTCCGCACTACACCGACCAGATGCAGCTGTTTGTCGATCACAAGTTGAAGCCGGTTTATTTCTGGCGGGACGACGTCCTCGCCAACGCCAAACGGCGATATCGGGTCAGCAATGCCCGGTAAATGACGCTTGATTCATCGTGCGGCAGCCCGCACGATAATTACCAATACCGATCACCACCTCGGAGAGAATTCATGTCGCTACGTCTCGCCACCACCAGCCTCGCCGCGCTCAGCATTGCGCTGGCCGTTCCCGCCGTTCCCGCGTTCGCGGACGATCACGCTGCAACGGAGACGGCAGCCTCGAGCGATCTTGCAGAACTGGTGTCGCAGGTTTCAATTCCCTACGAGGAATTCGAGCTTGAGAACGGCCTGACTGTGATCGTTCATGAAGATCGCAAGGCGCCGATTGTCGGCGTTGCGGTCTGGTACAATGTAGGATCGAAGGACGAACCCGACGGTCTGACCGGCTTTGCTCACCTGTTCGAACACTTGATGTTCAACGGCTCGGAAAATGCCCCGAACGACTATTTCCAGTACCTGCAGGAAATGGGAGCGACCGACTATAACGGCACCACCAATTTCGATCGCACAAACTATTTCCAGACTGTCCCGCGCCCCGCGCTTGAACGCGCGCTTTGGCTCGAGAGTGACCGCATGGGCTATCTTCTGGGCGCAGTCACGCAAGGCAAGCTCGATAACCAGATCGGCGTGGTCCAGAACGAAAAGCGCCAGGGCGACAACCAACCGGGCGGCCTCGTTTTTTACGAGATCCTCGAAAACATGTTCCCCAATGGGCACCCCTACGACCACACGCCAATCGGTTCGATGGCAGACATCGAAGCCGCCACATTGGAGGATGTTCGCAAGTGGTTTCGTGACAAGTACGGACCCAACAACGCGACTTTGGTTTTGGCCGGAGACGTCTCCGCCGCAGAGGCGCGCCCACTGGTTGAGAAGTGGTTTGGGCCGATAGCACGCGGACCGGTCAACAATCCGGCCGAGGCGGATGTACCGCTTCTCGCCGAAGACAAACGTTCTGTGATGAAGGACAAGGTCGCGGCGACCAGTATCACAAGGTACTGGGCGGTGCCGGGCATCACTTCCGAAGAGCTGACCGCGCTCAATATCGGTGCGAGCATCTTTGGCGGGCTGGCTTCAAGTCGTCTGGACGAAGTGTTGGTTCGCGACGAGCAACTGGCAGTGGGTGTGTCGGCCGGCAACTTCGATTTCCAGCGGGTCGGGATCCTGCTGGTCAGCGCGACCCTGAAACCCGGCGTGGACCAGGCAGTGCTTGAGACTCGCCTCGATGAGCTGATCGCCGAATACATAGAGGAAGGCCCGACCGAAGACGAGGTGCGCCGGGCAGCGACCAACCAGCTCGCCAGCACGATCCGCGGGCTGGAGCAGGTGGGCGGCTTCGGCGGCAAGGCAGTGACCTTGGCTCGCGGCGAAGTGCTGGCGGACAATCCCGCGCATTATGCAAAGCAGTTCAACACGCTCGCGACACTGACCCCGGCAGACGTGAAGGGCGCGATGCAGCGCTGGATGACCCGGCCATCGTTCACGATGGTGCTCGAACCGGGCGAGCGCGATGGCGAGTATGAAGAAGCAGCGTCAGTCGCCAGCGGCGACGGAAATGCGACCGAACGGGATCGCGCCGCAGAGGAAATCAGCGTTTCGGAAGTCCGTCCGGCTCCGCCGATCGAAAGCGTCGCTGCGCTCGACTTTCCCGATGTCGAACGTGCCACGCTCGCCAACGGCATGAAGGTCACCTACGCCAAGCGCGACGCGGTGCCTGCAACCTATGTGACGATGTCGTTTGACGCCGGAAGCGCTGCCGACCCGGATGGCAAGGATGGGCTGGCCGGGCTTACGCTCAACCTGTTCGACGAAGGCGTAGAGGGCATGACCTCGCAGGAGATCGCCGAAGAACGCGAACGGTTGGGTGTTTCGATCTCGACCAACAACAGCGCGGATCGTTCGAGCTTCACCTTGTCCGCGCTCTCGAACAACCTGACCCCGTCGCTCGATCTGATGTCCAAGATCGTACGCGCTCCGGCGTTCAACCAGAACGACCTTGAGCGGGTGCGCACGCAGACAATCACCGGGATCAAGCAACAGATGAACTCGCCGGGCGGCGTGGCTTTCCGCGCGGTTGGCCCCGAAGTGTTCGGTGCGGACAGCCCCTATGGCAACACCAGCACCGTCGAGAGCGTCGGCTCGATCAGCCGTGACGATCTGGTTTCGTTCAAGGACAGCTGGATTCGACCGGATAATGGCGAGGTGTTCGTCATTTCCGATCGCCCGCTGGCCGAGATCGTCGACTCGCTCAATGGTGTGTTCGGTGACTGGGCCGCTCCCGAAGCTAGCAAGGGTGCCAAGAACTTCGGCGAATTCGCCGAGAAGCAAGGCAACCGCATCATCCTGATCAACCGGCCCAATTCGCCGCAGAGCTTCATCCTCGGCGCGCAGCTGACCGATCTCGATGCCAGCGACCCGGCCTATGTCGATTTCACCAACGCCAACAATTCGCTGGGCGGCAACTTCCTGGCCCGGCTCAACTACAATCTGCGTGAAACCAAAGGCTGGAGCTATGGCGTGCGCGGTGGTCCGCAGGCGCGCGAGGAAGCGGTAGTCTACTCGATCTCCGGCGGTGTGCAGGCCGACAAGACCGGAGCTTCGGTTGCAGAGATGATCCGTGAGACGAGCGAATTCCTGACCACCAACGGCGTCACCGAAGAAGAGCTCGCGCGCAATGTCGCGGCCGAGATCGGCGAATTGCCCGGCCGGTTCGAAACCTCGCGGGCTGTACTCAACGCGTTGCAAAGCAATGCTCGGTTCGATCGTCCGGACCATTACTATGAGACGCTGGTAGAACGCTACAGCGGCCAGACCCGAGAAAGCCTCGATGCGGCGGCACGCGCCGCGATCAGCTCTGATGATTTCGTCTGGATCGTGGTCGGCGACGCCAGCGTGGTGAAGGAGCAACTGGACGAGCTCGGCATGCCGATCGAGGTGCGCGAACTTCCCTCGGAAGAGTGACGCTACGGCACGGCCCTCCCGGTCAAATTCGGTTGAAGCACACTGACACACGTGTAAACAGTCAGCCGAGTTTCGCCGGTCGGGAGGACCAGCCGTGCTCGACCAATTTCATGGGCCTTCCCGGTTCAACCAAGAGAGAGACAAGGAGATCACGAATGTCTGTAGCAGGTACCTACAACACCACCGTCAAGAGCCCGATGGGCGACCAGAGCGGCACCTTCACCGTTGAAGACGGCGGCGATGGCACCTTCACCGGCAACATGGCCGGAGGCATGGGCTCGATGGATGTCGAAGAAGGCAAGGTCGACGGCAACACGCTGACCTGGAAAATGAACATGACCGTGCCGATGCCGATGACGCTCGAATGCGAAGCGACCGTCGACGGCGACACGCTGACCGGCAACGTCAATGCCGGCGCTTTCGGTGCGATGCCGCTGTCTGGCACGCGCGCCTGATCAGGCAACTAAGCCATTCAAGAGAGCCCGTCGGAGTTTGCGCTCCGGCGGGCTTTTAGTATTCAGCGGCGAACGGGGGACGCATCATGAAGACACGGTTTGAAATTCGATTCTTGAGAGGTGCAGTTGTCGCAGCTGCCGCCATGGCGAGCAGCGCTGGCCTTGCGCAGGACGCATCGGAAACGCCGTGCGAACTGCATGTCTGGGCAGCGCAGGATTTCTGGAGCATCGCGTTTGGAGATGGTCTGGCAGGTGCACTGTACACCGCCTTGCAGAGTTTCGATGAAAGCGTGGACACCCAGTTCAGGGACGTCGCCAACGCTCAGTTTCAGCTGAATGCGATCATCGAAAGCGATCCGATCGCAAGCCTTGGTCTGCCCGAGAACACTCGGATAATACCTCATACCGAGACCGAGGAACGCAAGGTGACCAAGAAGCGCAAGGAGCGTCGCACGGACTCGACCGCCGATTGCTACTTCGAACTCCACACTTGGCGACATGTGCTGGTCGAAGATATTGTCTGGGGTGACAGATTTACCAGCGAGTTCGACTTCCGAAGCTATTCGAATTCACCCAATTGGGATCTTCGCTATCGCGCGTCGGGCGGCAACAAGTTGACCGTGTTTCCCGTCAAACCTGAAGACGACTTGAAAGAAGTCGTAAGCGAGGTTCGAACAGCCATTGCCGCAAACTTCAGCGAGTATGCGCGCAAGGCCAAGCGCAAACTCGGACGCAAGTCGAAACGGTAGATCGGCAAGTGATTGACGCCTGCCCGGGCCTGTGGTGAGCTCGCGAATATGGGGTGGAAGCGGACTTTTTTGGCACTGGCAGGATTGCTGCTCGCGCTTGGCGTGGCGGCCTATTTCTACCTCGGCAGCAAGGATCCGATCGAGACGTTCCTCGAAGACGACCCGGCAGTTCGCGCCGACCCTGATTACCCTGTACGAATTGCCGACCTCGGCAATCTCGCCGCCCAGGTCGTGGCCGAGAAGGATGTCTGGATCGCCACCCGCGACGGCACGCGGTTATCCGCAAACGTCTTCCGCCCCGCAGCACCGGGCGAGTATCCGGTGGTGATGGCCTTTACCGCCTATGACAAGAACAAGGGCCCCGACCGCTATCCCAAGCTGCTGCGCAACTCGTTGAAGCCAGATTTCGACCTCGGCTCCTTCAGCGTCAGCGAGTGGACCTCCTGGGAAGGTCCGGACCCGGCCTTCTGGGTGCCCAACGGCTATGTCGTTGTCTATGTCGACTCGCGCGGATTTGCTTCGTCGGAGGGCGACCCCAGCACCCTTTCGACGCGCGATCGCGAAGACTTCTACGATGCGATCGAATGGGCCGGGACGCAGGACTGGAGCAACGGCAATGTCGGGCTCAACGGGGTCTCCTATCTCGCGATTTCGCAATGGGTCGCGGCGAGCGGCAACCCACCGCACCTGAAAGCGATCATCCCGTGGGAAGGCCAGTCGGACCCTTATCGCGAAGTGCTCTATCACGGCGGTATTCCCGAGATTGCCTTCACCAGTTTCTGGATCCGCAAGATGCGCGCCGGGTCGAACGGTGCGCCGCTGCCGCATCCGACGCTGTTCAACTTTGCCCATCGGCGCCCGAGCCTGATGCGATGGGTGCAGCAGCGCCCGTCGACCACTTCGGGCATCGACCTGCCCGCGATCAAGGTGCCCGCGCTGATAGCGGCCACATGGTCCGACCAGGGCCTGCACACGCGCGGATCATTCGAAGGTTACAAGCGCATCGCCTCCGAGCAGAAGTGGATATTCACCCACGGCCGGGCCAAATGGGATGTCTATTATTCGGACGAAGCGCTCGCCTATCAGAAGGACTTCTTCGACCATTTCCTCAAGGGAGAGGATAACGGCTTCGACGAACGCCCGCGTGTAAGGCTGGAAGTGCGCGTAGGCCTGCGCGAGTACCAAGTGCACTACGCTGACGACTGGCCTGTGCCGGGAACCGAATACCGCCCGCTCTATCTCGACGCGAATGGCACGCTCGCCGCGTCTACACCGGGCGAAGCAGGGACGAACAGCTATCATTCGGACTACAGCCGGGCGGAATTCTCTCACACGTTTGCCGAGGATACCGAGATCACCGGCAACATGAAGCTCAAGCTGTTTGTGTCGACCGACGAAGGCGACGACATGGACCTGTTCGTCGGCATTCGGAAACTCAATGCTGCTGGCCGCGAAGTCACCTTCTACGCCAAGACCGGCTACACCAAGGGACCGGTCGCGATGGGTTGGCTGAGAGTGTCGCAGCGCGCGCTCGACGAGGAGCGCTCGACGCCTTGGCAGCCGGTGCTCACGCACGATGAGAAGCTGCCGGTCGAGCGGGGCTCGATTATCCCGGTCGAGATCGAAATCCTTCCCAGCAGCGCCCTGTTCCGCGCCGGCGAGACTTTGCGGCTGGTGGTTCAGGGCAGAGACTTGTTCGAACATCCCGCGCTTGCGCATGGCTATCCAGTCAATCGTGGAAATCACACGATCCATTCGGGAGGCGAGTACGATTCGCATTTGCTTGTTCCAGTCGTGCCGCGACCGGAGACCGATTCGCCTAGACGATCTCTTGTCGAACCGGAGTAAGCCACAACTCGATTACTTGGGTTTGTCTCTGCAACAGTTTGTCCGGCAGCCGCGCATCTGTTAGCCTCCCGCCAGAACGACATCCGGGTCGCAACCAGGGAGATGTCTGAATGAGCGGTCTCAAACCTCTCTTGTACACGGTTGCAGCCTTTCTTTCGAAATGGGTTCCATGGCTGCGCGGCCCGATCAACCGGTTTGCCATCGGGCGGCTCGTCAATGTCACGCGCGCGCGCCCGCATCCCTGGAGCACGGTGAGCGACCATGTCAGCTGGCGCGGACTGACCGATCGCAGCTACAGCGCCAGGCATCTGCCAGCGCGGGATATCCCCGACCTGCCGCCGGTCGAGCGCGTCGGCGACCTGTTTCGTGTGCCCGACGACGACAACCAGCGTCTGTGCCCCAAATCGACCTGCCTGTTCCCGGCCTTCGCGCAATACCTCACCGACGGATTCATCCGCACCATGATCTCGAACGACTTCGCCACCGGCGAAACGATCGTAGACAGGCGGCGCAACACCTCCAACCACGAGATCGACCTGTGCCCGCTCTATGGCCGGACGATCGAGCAGGTCCGGGCGCTGCGCACCCTGTCAGAACACCGGGACGAACGCGGCAAGCTAAAGTCCGAAGTGATCGACGAAGAAGAATGGCCGCTCAAGCTGTTTGCGGCGGGCGGCAACGAATTCAATCCCGAATTCACCGATGCCGAAGGCAAGCCGCTGCTCGATACTCCGCTGGGTATCAGCCGCACGACTTCGGAGATGCGCGCAACCCTGTTTGCGGTTGGCGGCGACCGGGCGAATGCCGCGCCGCAGGTCTCGATGATGAACACCTTGTTCCTGCGCGAGCACAACCGCCTCGCCGGCATAATCTCCGCCAACAATTCCACCTGGAACGACGACCGCGTGTTTGACGCCGCACGCGCCTGCACGGTGGTGATGTTCATCAAGCTGGTGGTCGAGGAATATATCAACCACATCAATTCCACGCGTTTGAAACTGATCGCCGATCCCTCTGCGGCATGGGACGCGACATGGAACCGCCCCAACTGGATCACTGCGGAATTCAGCCTGCTCTATCGCTGGCATTCGCTGATTCCCGACGAAATGGTATGGGCCGGAAAGCCGGTCAAAGGGGGATTCCTGCGGCTCAACAACACAGTTCTGCTCGACGGCGGTCTGGCCCAGGCCTTTGTCGATATCAGCGCCAACCGCGCGACCGAACTGGGGTTGCACAACACCGTCGATTGGCTGATCGAAGTCGAGGAACTTGCGGTCAAGCAAGCGCGCGACAATCGCATCGTGCCGTTCGTGGAATACCAATCCGCCTTCGGATTCGAACCGGCGAGGAACTGGGCCGACATCAACCCCGACCCGGCTATCCAGACGCAGCTGGCCAACCTCTATGGCGAGGTCGAGCGGCTGGAATTCTACACCGGCCTGTTCGCCGAGCCGCGGGTAAGGAACGGCCCCTTGCCGCCATTGCTGCAAACGATGGTTGCTGTCGATGCATTTTCGCAGGCGCTGACCAACCCGCTCTTGTCGAAGCATGTGTGGGGCGATGCGGAGGTCCAGCGGGCGACATTCACCTATGAAGGGTGGAAGGAGATCGACCGCACACGGACCCTGCTCGACATTCTCGAGCGCAATTCGGAAGGAGTCGGCGACCAATTCGTCGGCATGACCCGGCCTGGCTGGAAACTCGGGCAGGAATAACGCGCCCCGCCGGCGAGGCAGCGATGCTTGACTCTCGATCTAATATGTAATTAGGTAATTACATGATTACCGAATCGAGCATGGACCGGGTCTTTCAGGCGTTGGCGCACACCACGCGCCGGTCGATCCTCGATTATTTGCGCGGTGAGCCGGGTATGACAGTTGGCGCACTGGCGGCGAAATTCGATGTCAGCCGGATCGCGATCATGGCGCATCTGCGGGTGCTCGAAGACGCCGGTCTGGTGGTTAGCGAGAAGGACGGACGTTCGCGCCGGCTGTACCTCAATGCGGTGCCGATCCAGCAGATCCACGACCGCTGGCTCGACGTCTACAGCTCGAGCTTCGCCGCACGCCTGACGGGGATCAAACACGCTGCCGAAGAAGCGGCCAAACGGGAGGGGAATTCATGAACGACACCAGCACAGCGGCGACCGATGCCGCCGACAAGGCGATCTACAAGGTGTTTATCGCCGCACCGGTGGAAACGGTCTGGAATGCTTTGGTGAAGACAGACGAAGTGCTGCCGTTCTTCTTCGGTGCGATCTGCCGAACTCCGGGAGAGCTGGCGATCGGAACGCCGATGGCGATGGAGACACCCAACGGGAAATTCCGCAGCGTGGTCGGCACCGTGCTCGAATTCGATCCGCCGCATCGCTATTCGCACACGTTCAAGTTCACCGGCTATGACGATCCGCCCTGCACTGTCACTTATGAACTCGAAGCGGTCGAGGGCGGCACCAGCTTTTCACTGATGACGACCAACGTTCCAAAGGGAACGAAGACCGAAAACGACATGGCACGCGGCGGTACCTTCATCGTCAACACGCTCAAATCGGTGGTCGAAACTGGCAAGCCATCGCTGGGCACGCGCTTCCTGCTCGGACTGATGGGCCTCGCGGCAACATTCGTCCCGAAGGAAAGCAAATCGGAAAACTGGCCGTTCGACCGGATCGAGAAACTCTAAGGGAGGGAAATCTCATGGCATCACCCGAAGACCAGCTGGCAACGATGCTGGCGAACATTCCCGAGAAGACCGGCAAGACGCTCGACGAGTGGATCGCGCTGATCCGGAAAAGCGGGCTGGAGAAGCACGGCGAAATCATGAAGCTGCTGAAAGGAGAGCATGGCGTCAGCCACGGCTTTGCCAATCTGATCGTGTCGAAATCGAAAGAGACCGGTGAGGAAGTCGATCTGGTCGCGGCGCAATATTCCGGCGCGAAAGCTGACTTGCGCCCGCTCTACGAAGAGATCGTCAAGTACGCCCAATCCCTAGGAAGCGACGTCGATGTCGCGCCCAAGAAGGCCAGCGTCAGCCTTCGCCGCAAGAAGCAGTTCGTGCTAATCACACCGGCGACCAAGACCCGGATCGATCTCGGGCTGGCGCTGAAGGGCGACGAGCCGCAGGGGCGGCTCGAGAATTACAACGCAATGTGCAGCCACCGCGTCCGGCTCGAAAGCGCCAGCGACTTCGACGACGAGGTCAAGGCGTGGATGACGGAGGCGTATTCGCGGTCGGGCTAGCGGCTTCGCCGTCAGGGACCACCACTTCGAACTTCATCAGCAGCGTCCGCTGGTTCGATGAAAAATTGTCGTCGCTGACAATGTAGAGGAAGGTGCGTCCCTCCTTTTCCCGCACCGCGATCCCTTCGAAATTGTCGACGGTGAGCGGTGGTTCGAGGGTCGCGATTTCGGTTCGCTGATCCGTTGGCGAGTAGGTGACGATCGCCGCTCTGTTGCTATCGGTGCGCGACCAGGACCGGAACAGGATCACAAGCGTGCCTTCGGCAAGAGCATCGGCATCGGTCGGGACGCCGCCGAGCTCGATCAGCTTGTCAGGTGGCAAGGCAGCGAAGTACTCGGGCCAATTTCCTGGACGGAATTCGGTGGTGATCTCCTTGATCGCATTGCCTTCTATCGGCAACCGCACGCAGTTTTCGAAGATCTTCACCGGAGCGCGTTGGGCACAACCGATCCAGGAATCGCCCGCGGTTGCCATAGCCTCGAGTCCGGCATTGTCGGACAAACTGCCGGGATTGAAGATCGGCAATATGCCCGTCGTCGTCGGTTTCTTGGTGAGGTCTCGGTAGAGCCAGACCCGGTGAAACCTCTCAAATCCGACCAGCCAGCCGCCGTCAACTCGTGTTAGGCTTTCGCTGTCGCCCTGCTCCTTGCCAGTGAGTTTCTCTCCTTCGAGACCCAACAGATCGCCAACCTCAAGCTCGGCAATACCGGTTAGTTGGTTACCGTCCTCAATAGGCGTGATCCACACCCAGCGGGCATCGTCGGTGATCGCCAGCAGGCGGCCGCTGGCCTCATCCCAGCGCAGGCCCGAAAGTCCGCCGATATTCTGGCCCATGCGCGGAATATCGAGGCCGCCGAGATATTTGAGACCACCGACCCGATCGAGCGCCGGGTCAGCCTCGGAAAGCGGCACCTGGACCAGCTCCGTGGAATCACTCGCAAAGGGTCGGTGGACCAGCAAATACGCGACCAGCAACGCGCCTGCGACGAGGAGCGGCCCCCAGATCGCAAGACGAGTGGCCCATTTCGGCACCAGCTTTTAGCCCAGCTTGTCCTTCAGGATCTGGTTCACGACCTGTGGGTTGGCCTTGCCCTGCATCGCTTTCATCGTCTGACCGACGAAGAAACCGAATAGCTTGTCCTTGCCGCCTTTGTACTGCTCGACCTTGTCGGCGTTGTTGGCGAGGATGTCATCGATTGCGGCTTCGATCGCGCCGGTGTCGCTGACCTGTTTCAGGCCCTTCTCATCCGCGATGGCTTCGGGATCGCCGCCTTCCTTGAGGACGATCTCGTAGATTTCCTTGGCCTGACCGCCGCTGATCTCGCCCTTGTCCTGCATCGCTAGGATCTGCGCCTGAGCCTCGGGCGTCGAGTTCGACTGGTCGGCCTCGTCGCCCAACCCCTTGACCACGCCGGGCGCAACCGAAAGCGCCCAGTTGGCGACCTGCGTCGCGACCTTGGCTTCGGGCTTGCCGATCTTCGCGGCGGCTGCGGAAAGCAGTGTTTCGAACCGCGCGAAGGTCTCGACTTCGGCAGTCAGTTCGCGAGCGTTGTAGGGCGTGAGACCGAGTTCCTGTTCGTATCGCGCACGCTTCGCATCGGGCAATTCGGGCAGGCTTGCGCGGCATTCCTCCAGGAAGGAGTGGTCCAGCTCCAATGGCAGCAGATCGGGATCGGGGAAGTAGCGATAATCGTGCGCGTCTTCCTTGCTGCGCATGGTGCGGGTCGTGCCGGTGCCGGGATCGAACAGGCGGGTTTCCTGATCGACCGTCCCGCCGCCTTCGATCACGTCAACCTGGCGATTGGCTTCGTATTCGATCACCTGCATGACGAAGCGGACCGAGTTGACGTTCTTGGTCTCGGTCCGCGTGCCAAGTTCGTTCGCTCCCGCCCGGCGCACCGAGACATTGACGTCGGCGCGCATTGAGCCTTCTTCCATGTTGCCATCGCACGATCCGACATAGCGCAGGATCGAACGCAGCTTGCGGACATAGGCCCCGGCTTCGGCGGGCGAGCGCATATGCGGGCGCGAGACGATCTCCATCAGCGCAACACCGCTTCGGTTGAGATCGACATAGGACATGGTCGGATGCTGATCGTGCATCAGCTTGCCGGCATCCTGCTCGACATGGATGCGCTCGATCCCGATCACCTTGTCTTCGGGAATGCCAGCCTTCTCGTCGGCTTCGATCGTCAGCTGCCCCTCGCCCACCAGCGGGTGGTAGAGCTGGCTGATCTGATAACCCTGCGGCAAATCGGCGTAGAAATAGTTCTTGCGGTCGAACCGGCTCCAGGCGTTGATCTCGGCTTCGATCGCCATCCCGGTGCGCACCGCCTGGCGGATGCATTCGCGATTGGGAACCGGGAGCATGCCGGGCATCGCCGCATCGACGAGACTGACCTGCGAATTGGGCTCGGCCCCGAACGCGGTCGAGGCGCCCGAAAACAGCTTGGCATTGGAAGTGACCTGCGCGTGGACTTCGAGGCCGATCACAACCTCCCAATCGCCCGTCGCGCCCTGAATCGTGTAAGTGCTCATGCGGCTCCCTTAGCCTCGGTCAGATGGTCGGTGCAATCGCTTCTGCACGCCCGGCACCGTGCTTCGCAGCCATGCGGCGCGACCAGTCGCGCGTCGGTCGCTCGATCAGCCGGAAGGCGACGTGCGACGCCGCCAGAACGACAGCGATACAGGCCAATGCAAGCGCTTCTGCAGCGATACTGTCCGGCCCGATCACCAACTGCCCGGCAGCGTTGGTGGCGACGAGGTCGAGACCGGTGCGGGCTTCGAGGAAAGCGAGGCCGGGGAAGGTGAAGCGATAGACCAGCGGATGAACGAGATAGATCGAATAGGAGATCAGCCCGACCCAGACGAACAGCCGCAACGAAAGCACCCGGCTGAGCGCGCCGGCATCGAAGGCGAAGACGAACACCAGCAGCGCAAACGCGATATGGTTGGTGAGCAGCCCCATCGGCCACATCACCACCGCCAGCGCCACCGCAGCAGTGATAGGTTCCAGCCACCTTGCATGCCGTTGCCAAGGTTCACGGCTGGGCAAGCGCAGCCACCACCAAGCCGCCAGCACCCCCAGCCCGAACCCGCCGATACCACGCAGCACCGCAGTCACACCGAATGCGAATTCCGGATAGGCTTTCCAGTCGACGGTCATCAGCGTGATGCCCGCCGCCACCGCCATCGTCGCGAACACAAAAGGTGCGGCGCGAGGGATGCGGCCGAGGAGGATCGCGGCGAGCACATACAGGCCCAATTCGACCGAGATCGACCAGCTCGGCCCGTTCCACGTCATCGCTTCGGGATGGATGAAGGTGTGGAGCAACAGCAAGTTGGCTGGCAGCGTCTCGAGCGAGCGGCGGCCTGTGAACGCGCTCGATCCATCCCCGAGCGCCAGCGGAACGAACTCCAGCGCGACGAATGCGAGCAGAATGGCGGCATGCAACGGCCAAAGCCGCCCGATCCGCAGCAGCATGAACCGCGCCGCCGAAAAGCCCTGCGCCAGTCGCTCGTGATAGCTCGCGAAGATCACGAAACCGGAGAGGACGAAGAAGAAATCGACCGCGATCGCGAGGCGCGCATGGAAGGCGCCGCCAAGCAACACACCCTCGCCGCCCAAATGGTGGTAGGCGATGGCAAGCGCCGCGACCCCGCGCAGGGAATCGAGCGCGATAAAGCGGTGCGATTGGGAAGCGGTGCTCACTGTCCTATCCCTAGGCGATCTCCTGCGAAAGCAGGAGTCCATGCGTCCGGCCGATCCACGGAGAGACTGGGCCGCGGGTCAGGCCCGTAGGTCACGCCTTGTCGTCGCGCTCATCCTCGATCCGCGTCGCAGGTCTTGCCGGGCCTTGATGCCGAGGTTTGGTCTCCGACCCGCGCAATTGCTTGCCCGTCTCGCTATCGAACCGCGCTTCGCCGTGGTCGATGGTCTTGGAGAGATACATCACCACCCCGCCGATAATGACGAAGGCACATAGAAAGATGGTCGCGGCGATCATGCAGCTAGGTTTCCTGGAACAGCTTTGATTTCACAAGCAGGTTTTGCCGCGAAAACGTGCCTGAAACCAGCGCGTCGAGGAACCCGACGAACAGGATGCCTCCGAGGATCGTCCAAAGTGGGTATTCCCCCCGATACTGTGCAATTATCGCCAATCCAAATCCGGCAAGCGAGATCAAGATCCAAAACGCGCGGATGGGCACCAACCAGACGCGACCCCGCTTCGTCGTTTCGCCTACCTCCAAGAGTTCGAACAAGAGCGTGAGAATGACCCATGCCGTCATCAATCCGAAGAAGACGGCGAGACTCCGCAGATAGACCGTATCCGACAGCAAGAACTGAGACGCCGCCACCAGCGAGAAATAGCAAAACACCGACAAGGACAGGTCCAAAGCGGGGTGCAAACGCGACTTCTTGCTGTCGGCCAGCGAATTGAACTGGATGTAAAGCTTCAGACCCCAAAACAGGATAATCGCGAACTTCAGAACCGTGACGAGATCGATACTCGAAATCGCGAGAGCCGTGTCAGCCGAGATGCTCATATCGCCGACCGATTCGGCCATGGAGATGATCAACCCGGTCGCAAGCGCAAAATTGATCTGCTTGCTGACGTTACTTGAGCCCTGCATCGCTCACCACCACTTCTCCGGTGCGTGATCGAACCCGGCGCGTTGCTGGATAGCGAGGCCTGCATCGAGTACGGTCTGCTCGTCGAACGGTTTGCCGACCAATTGCAGACCCAGCGGCAACCCGTCTTTGTTCAGCATTGCCGGCACGCTCATTGCGGGCAGCCCGGCCAGTGAGGCCGGCACCGCGAAAACGTCGTTCAAATACATCGTCAGCGGGTCTTCGTTGAGGCTGCCAAGCGGGAAGCTCGCCGTCGGGGTCGTCGGGGCGAGGATCAGGTCGCATTCGGCCCAGGCCCGCTCGAAATCGCGCGAGACCAGAGCGCGGACCTTCTGCGCCTGGTTGTAATAGGCATCGTAGAAGCCCGCCGAGAGCACATAGGTGCCGATCAGCACTCGGCGCTTCACTTCGTCGCCAAAGCCCGCTTCGCGGGTCTCGGCATACATGTCCTGCAGCCCGGCCCCGTCCAGCAGTTCGCGCAATCCGTAGCGCACGCCGTCATAGCGCGCGAGGTTGGACGAGGCTTCGGCAGGCGCGATGATGTAGTAGGCGGGCAGCGCATATTTGGTGTGCGGCAGCGAGACGTCGACGATCTCGGCGCCCGCATCCTTGAGCCATGCCTTGCCCTGCTCCCAGCTGTCGAGGATCGCCTGATCGGTGCCCTCCATACGGTATTCCTTGGGGATGCCGACCTTCTTGCCCTTTAGGTCCGCGCTCAGCGCAGCTTCCCAATCGGGCACGTCCATCTGCAGCGAAGTCGCATCCTTCGGATCGAAGCCGGCCATCGCGCCGAGCATGATGGCGCAATCCTCGACCGAGCGCGCCATCGGCCCCGCCTGGTCGAGCGAACTGGCGAAGGCAACGATGCCCCAGCGAGAGCAGCGGCCATAGGTCGGCTTGATCCCGCAAATGCCGGTGAAGGCGGCAGGCTGGCGGATCGAACCGCCGGTGTCGGTTCCGGTCGCAGCCGGCGCGATGCGCGCGGCCACTGCGGACGACGAACCGCCGGAAGATCCACCCGGCGACATCGGCGCGTTGGTCCCGGCCTTCTTCCATGGCGAGGAGACATTGCCGAAATACGAGGTTTCGTTCGAAGAGCCCATCGCGAACTGATCGAGATTGAGCTTGCCGAGCATCCCCGCGCCCGCATCCCACAGGTTCTGCGAAACGGTGCTTTCGTATTGCGGCTTGAACCCTTCGAGGATGTGTGAGGCGGCGGTGGTCTGCACGCCGTGCGTGGCGAACAGATCCTTCATCCCGATCGGGACGCCAGCCATCGCGCCAAGTTCCTTGCCCTCGGCGCGCGCGGTGTCGGTCGCATCGGCGGCGGCCAGCGCGTGGTCCGGAGTCGTGACGATAAAGGCGTTGAGCTTGGCAGCTTCGGCCACGGCGGCGTTGAAGCTTTCCGCGACTTCGCGCGCGGTGAAGTCCCCGCCTGCGACACCATCGCGAATGGCTTTGACGCCCAGCTGAGTGAAGTCAGTCATAAAATTCGATCAGCCTTATTCGATCACTTTGGGCACGCCGAAAAATCCGTGTTCGGCTGCTGGGGCATTGGCGAGCACATCGTCGCGGCGGCCGCCACCTGTCTTGGGATCGGCATCCACTTTATCCGCGCGCAAGCGCAGAGTGTTGGGGATCACCGCACTCATCGGCTCGATGCCGGTAACATCGACTTCGCCGAGTTGCTCAACCCATTTGAGGATGTTGTTGAGCTCCGGCGCCATCCGCTCGAGCTCTTCGTCGGTCATCTTGATCCGCGCCAGCTTGGAAATCTTGGCGACGGTTTCCTTGTCTACGGACATGAGAGGATGCCCTTTCTCGTGGACTTATTCGGGTGTTCCGGGCTGAGTGCCCTGCGGCAATGACGGATCGCCCTCTGGCGGAGGACCAGCCGGCGGACCGCCGAGACCGCCCGGCCCTTGCTGCTGCAACGCCTGTTGCAGGATCGACAGGTTGCGATCGAATTCCTCGCGGCTCATGAAATCGACCAGTTCGACTTCGAAGATCAGGTCGGAATTGGCCGGAATGCGCACTTCGCCGGTCTGCGGATCGGAGCGTTCCTCGGCGCCGTAGGCATCCTCCGAAGGAATGAAGAGCGAGTACTTTCCGCCCTTCTGCATCTGCTGCAATCCCTTGAAGAAGCCGGGAATGGTCTCGCCTTCCTCGACCGGGAATGGAGTGCCTTCCGGAAAGATGCCGTCGACCGGCAGCGGAATGTCGCGCGATTCGTCGAACACCTCGCCTGTCGCAGCCAGCTTGCCGGTGTATTTGACGAACGCCATATCCCCGACCTGCGGATTGTCGCCTTCGCCGACCGCGATCGTTTCGATCGAGAAGGTCTTCGGCAAGGCCGCCCATGCCAGTCCGCCGCCGAGCAGGATCGCTACGGCGACGCCCAACCACAATTTGGTGAGCGATCCCTTGGCGATCGGCTGGATCGGAACGCGAGTGACTTCGGTCATTGAGTTATCCTGATTCGAAAATGTGCCGCACAAGCAAAAGGGCGCGGAATTAAACCGCGCCCTAATGGCTTATCACATGCTCGCGTTCAAGCGCAGAAGCGCTCGACGCAAAGACAGCTTACTTGATGCCGTCGCGTTCCATGCGCTTGCGCTCAAGCTTGCGAGCGCGGCGAACGGCAGCAGCCTTCTCACGGGCGCGCTTTTCGCTGGGCTTTTCGTAGTGACGACGCAGCTTCATCTCGCGATAGACACCCTCACGCTGCAGCTTCTTCTTGAGCGCGCGGAGAGCTTGATCGACATTGTTATCGCGAACCATGATTTGCATATACGAACACTACCTCTTCAAAACGCACAGAGCCCGCTCAAAAGCGCGGGAATGCACGCAAATTTGACGCTAAAAAGGGCGCGAATCCCAAGGGGTCGCGCTCGAACTGGAACCCGTATAGCGATAGGGCACGTTTTTGGCAAGGTTCTGTGCGCGTTGCGGCATGCGGCATACGTTGTATCGGGGCAACACCGGATCGGTGACGATTGGAGCCGCTGCGCTATGCAGCGCGTCGCACCATCGCTAAGAGCCGTTGCGATGTCCGCCACCCTCTCCCCGCTTGCCGCTTCGGCCTATGTCGCGATGGGCGGCGCCGTGGGCGCCGTGGGCCGCTATCAGCTCGGCCGGGCAGTCACCCATTGGGTGGGGCCAGCCAGCGGGTTTCCTTGGCCGACCCTAGCTGCAAACGTGATCGGCTGTGCGGCAATGGGCTTGCTGTTCGGATGGCTCGCGCGCCATGGCGGGGCGAATGAGAGCTTGCGGCTGCTGCTCGGCGTCGGACTGCTCGGCGGGTTTACGACTTTCAGCGCCTTCAGCCTCGAAATGATGCTCCTGATCGAGCGCGGGTCGGCAGGACTGGCGGTGCTCTATGCCGGAATTTCGGTGATCGCCGGGCTTGGCGCCCTATATGCGGGCCTGGTGATCATAAGGGCGACGGCATGAACGGCACCACTTCGGACACAGTCAGGCAGTTCACCATTGCCGATGACGATGACGGCATCCGGCTCGATCGCTGGTTCAAGCGCAATCTGCCGCAGATCGGCTTTGCTACCATTTCTCGCTGGGCACGCACGGGTCAGGTGCGGGTCGATGGCAAGCGCGCCAGGCCCGAGGATCGGCTGGAGGCAGGCCAGGTGCTTCGCGTGCCGCCGGGCGGGCAGCCTTCGGGGAAGAAACCGCGCCAACGCCGCGAGTTGACCGCCGACGACATCGCTGAAGCAAAAGCAATGGTGATCCGCGAGACCACGACCGCGATCGTGCTCAACAAGCCTCCGGGCCTCGCGACACAAGGTGGCAGCAAGACGACCCGCCATGTCGATGGCTTGCTCGATGCATTCGTCGAGGACGAGGAAACGCCGCGCCCGCGCCTCGTCCACCGGCTCGACAAGGACAC
>CAZJZO010000071.1:0-18431 GCA_964550495.1 uncultured Porphyrobacter sp.
AGCCGCGTGACGTTGCCGATGAGATCGTCGGGCGCCGTTTCCAAGGCAGACAGATCGGCGCGAACCTGCGGCTCGGCCATTTCGAAGATGATCGCATCGACCTTCGCGAGCGCTTCTGCGCGAGTCGCCGCGTCCATCCACCGGGTCTCATCGAGCTGCTTGCGGAACGCGCGGCGGACATAGTCGGCGATTTCGATCACTCGCTCGCTGTGGCTCTGCGGAAAATGCTCGGCAACATACAGCCTGCCGATATCCCAGCCGAGTTCGCGCTGGATGAACTCGGTCGCGCGCGCGGTCCTGTCCTGACGCTCTGCGACCCCATAGAGCCTCTGATTGTAGAAGGCGTGCTGGTGTTCGCCGAAGTCCTCCGGAAGCATCGCCGCGTGGTTCTCGATCCAGTGAAAGGCGAGATAGCTGCGCCATTGCTCGACCGGGATCTCCTCGAACAGGGCGGCGCTTTCGGTCAGGCCGCCAATGCCGAAGTTGACGTGGTCGAGATGCCCCAGTCCCTTTGCCTCAAGGAAGGGGCGCCAGGGAAACCCGGGAGCCTTGCTTTCGAGTTCGGCGATGGTGACGAGATTGAACGCAGCCCCCGCATCACGCAGCCTAGCAAAATCCCACATCACCGCGGCAAAACGGGTTTCGAGTGCCAGCACCCGCTCGGCATGGGCCTCACCGTCTGGCACGCCGGCCAGCTCGAAACTGCGTGCGATGTAGTCACGGTAGGCGGCGCGATGGCCGACATAGGGCTCTTCTTCGCTGGAATAGTGCGCCTGCGACGGCAGGCCGAGACCGGTCGTGCGGTATTGTTCGATACTGAGGATGTAGCCGCCGCGCATGTCGACGGGCGGCTTGACGATGATGTGGAACAGCGAGCTGGCCATCGGCTTTGCCATCCATCGGGCGACCTGATCGTACGTCCGAATGGAGTCGATCTGCGCAAGCCCCGGAGCGATCGGCTGGATATCTCGGGCCTCGATCCAGGATAGATCGAGATAGCTGCGGTGGAAGTCATGGATCCGACGTTCGGCGGTGCCTGGGCCCGCCCGCGTTTGCGCGAGCAGATCGTCGAGCAAGGATGTCACGTCGGCAAGCGCGCGCGCTTGCGCCGCCCATGGCGCCGAATAGTAGGGCCGGCCGGCCGGAATTTCGGTGCGGGCGATCCAGCCGCCATTGGCATAGGCGTAGAAGTCGTCGCCCGGTTCGACCGTCAGATCGAGATTGGCGGGATCGATTCCAAACTCGCCCTCTTCCGCTGACGCGTCCTGCGCCGCCAACGGAGCGGTAGTCGCGATCATTCCCAATGCCAGCGCGCCTAGCCAATTCCGAAGCATCGCCCTCATCTCCCCAACCGAGCGGCGACTACATCCGTAATCTGCGATGAAGCCCAACTGAACGCAGCCGGTTGACGCTACGGGTCCGGGGCCTCGCAAAAGCGCGCTTGCGCGGACATCGATTCTCGGCTTGGTTCGCACCGATGAGTTCGATCGTGCCACTCATGTTTTCACGTCGCGTTTCGAGGTTCGCGGCGCCTCTGGCTATGGCGTGCCTGGTCGCGAATCCTGCTTCTGCCAGCATCGTCCAAGATGACGTTGCCGATGCCGAGATCGACAATGTCTTCGATCGCGGCTGCGAGGACGATCGCGGGGTGGATCGCTGCGATGGCGACATACAGGCCAACATGCTCGACCTTTACGGCTGGATGAGCGCGCAGGAACTGGTCGAGCAAGGCATCCAGTTTCGGCGCTTTATGATGGTCGACGGCTATGGCCGCGATGTGCTGGCGTTGGCTTTCGAACGCCGACCAGGACGCAGCCCGGTGGTGCAGGTCTGGGTTCCCAAGCCGCAATATGCCGAGGGCGAGACCGAAGATCCGCCCGAGACTCCGCTCACCGCGACGCTTTCTGCGGCGCAGTGGCAGCGCGCACTCGAGCTGACCGAACTGTTTGATGAGAAGCTTGCGAAAGAAGAGGCGAAGAAGGATCCGAACGACAAGACGCTCACCATCTGTCTGCACTCCTGGTTTACTGTGATCGAAGCCGGCGAACCGCCACGGATCCGAAACGGCAAGACCTCTCCGGCCAAGATTCGGTCCGATGCAGAAGACGCCTGCACCAAGGGACTGGCGATGCCGGCGTCATTCGACCTCGCCGACCTGGCATTCGAAGCGCTGGCCGAGTGCCACGGCCTCGACCTCGACAAGTATCGCAACCGGATCATGCAGCTTGCGCATTGCAAGCGCTTGGGTGGAGACCGGATCGCTGCGACCGCTGTCGCGGAGATGATCCGAGATTTGGAAGAGCAGCTGGAGCGCGCTGATGAGGGGGCATTCCAACGCTTCTTCGAATGGGAAAACCGAGCCGAGGGCAAGGTCTTTGCCGGGCGACTGGCCGATGCGCTTGTATATTGGGGGGCGCCTCATGCGAAAGATCAGTTCAACGCAGTGGTTCTGGGGACAATGACACCGGACGATCAGCCGGAAGGCGACAACACATATCGATACGCCGACATTCGGCTGGAGCTTACGAGCAACGGCTCGTCCTGGAAGATCGGCACTTATTCCATTTCAGACATAAAGACCGCGACAGTCGGTTACTGAACGTCTGCGCAATGCATCATCAGGAGGGAGAAATTCCATGAAAACCGCCATCACCGAAATGTTCGGCATCGAGCACCCGATTATCCAGGGCGGCATGCACTATGTCGGCTTTGCCGAGATGGCGGCAGCTGTCTCCAACGCCGGTGGGCTCGGGATTATCACCGGCCTGACGCAAGGGACTCCGGAAAAGCTCGCCAATGAAATCGCGCGCTGTCACGATATGACCGACAAGCCGTTCGGCGTGAACCTCACCATCCTGCCGACTTTGACACCGCCCGATTATCCCGGGCTGCTCAAGGCCGTGATCGATGGCGGGGTGAAGGTGGTCGAGACTGCCGGTCGCAATCCCTCCGAGCTGCTTCCTCCATTGAAGGAGGCCGGGATCAAGGTGATCCACAAATGCACCAGCGTACGCCACTCGCTGAAAGCGCAGGAGATCGGCTGCGACGCGGTCAGCGTCGACGGCTTCGAATGCGGCGGTCACCCTGGCGAGGACGACATTCCGAACTTCATCCTGCTGCCGCGCGCGGCGGACGAGCTCGATATTCCGTTCGTTTCCAGCGGCGGCATGGCCGATGGTCGTAGCCTTGTTGCGAGCCTCGCCATGGGCGCACAGGGCATGAATATGGGCACCCGCTTCATCGCCACCAAGGAAGCCCCGGTTCACGAGAATGTGAAGCGAGCGATTGTCGAAGCGAGCGAGCTCGATACCCGCCTGGTGATGCGCCCGCTGCGCAACACCGAACGCGTGCTCAACAACGAAGCGGTCGAGCGCTTGCTCGAAAAGGAAAAGGAGCTGGGCGACGCGATCACGATCCAGGATATCCTTCCCGAAGTCGCCGGGGTCTATCCGTCGATCATGATGGAAGGCGATATGGACAAGGGCGCGTGGAGTTGCGGGATGGTTGCCGGCCTGATCAACGACATCCCCACTTGCCAGGAGTTGATCGACGGGATCATGCAGGAAGCCGAGGCCATTCTGGAGCGCATGAACGGCATGGCCCGGACCAGCGTCGCCGCGTAGTTTCACGCGTCAGGCGTACCGGAGAGGCCAAGAATTACAGAAGGTTAACGGAGTTCTACGTAGTCGCGCGAATATCGGTTCGCGCGCGTTAAAGTTACTTTGCGAACTGCCTCGGAGTGACAGGCTCTTGCGTCGGACCATTGTGGGATTTGGTTCGCTCGGACGAAGAGAAGACCAGTTTTCCGTCGGATGGGGGTCTGAACTTGGACAACCGTCCCGCGCGCTTCGCCGCCGCGTTTCGGGCGGCGAAGGGAGCTGCGTGTGGAGCATTTCGTGCAACTGGAAATCTGGGCGGTCTTGGTCGCGGCGCCCTGTATTATCGCATGGTTTCTCGGCGAAATGCACGGCGCCGCGAGGCTCCGGAGAATGATCGAGAACGAAAGTTCAGCCGTGTTCCCCAATGTGACGGTTGCTTCGATGTCGCAACCCGCAGATCGGAAGATCATCCCGGCAATCAGGGAGCGCGAGCGATCAGGGCGCGAAGTTCGCGCGCCGGCAACATCCATTTCGAAGCCGCTCGCGAATGAGCAAGTGGCGGCATGGCCGGACCGCTCCAGTCCAATGCAGTCGATAGATGCCAACCGCCGACGCAAGGAAGCGTTCGACCGCATGCCTTCAATCGCAGAACTCCACATGCAGGCACAGCAGATTCGGAAGGACGGGAAGGTCTGGGATGACCCCGAGCTGAGCGACAATCTGCTCAAGACCGACCCGATTTCAGCGCGCGTTCTGCAACATTATGTGGGTTCGATCACCGAGCTGGCACGCTGCAATGCGCGGCTCGACGATGAAGCCCGTCCGCAATGTCCAAATTCCTCTCCGGTGCCTGGTGATGGGATCACGCATAGCCCGGAGGCCTCACCGATAGCTCCCGACACAAGCGTTTGTGAGCTTGCCACTTGGCGAGCAAGCAGGAGCGGTGCCGCGGTGTGACGATCACGCCGCAGCGCGCGATCGCCCCACAAAGGTCAGCTTTCGGCTTCGTCGCTGTTCTGCACCCGTGTGTACGGGACGAAATCTTCGAAGAATACGGCGCCGGTGAAGAAGCCGGCAACCCGGTCAGCGGTGGTGACAACATCGAGCCGGCACAGCTCGCTTGCGTTGAAGCGACGCTGTATCAGGATGTCGTCACGGTCGATATCGTCAGGGTTGCGCGTGCGCTGGACATAGATTGTCCGACCGCTGCCATAGACATAGGCAGTCTTGTCGATCACCCGCAGGCGATTGTTAAGGCGGGTGCGAATGCAGCGCTGAGGTTCCCCGGCGACCCGGCCCTCAAGCATCTTGGCCAGGCGTTTCTCGCCCTTGGTCTCGGCTTCAGTCTTTGGCTCTTCTTCTTCGGCTGCAGCGGGTTGGGCTGCAATCAGAGAGAGGCTCGCAGTGGCACCAACAAGCGCGGTTGCGGAGAGGCGGGAAGGGTTAGGCAGGCGAAGCATCGGCTTTCTCCTTTGGTTCAAGGTGGGAAGAATACGTCTTCTCCCTGAACGTGCAATGAGTCCCGATGGTTCAAAAATTGCGGACCTGGTCAGTTCGGCGGGTCACTCATATTCGAGTGTGACCGTGAATTCCCCGTTATAGACGCCCGGCGTCTGATTGGCTCCGACCTGCAGTCTGCCGGCAATGGTGAAGCTGAAGAAACCGTCCGGGTTGGCGATCCGAAACCGCCGCGGGTTGGTCGTGATCAGGATCGGCGGCCGGCTGCCAATGGTCACTCGATCGAGCAGCATCGTTTCCGTGCCGCCATCGCGTGTGAGCAGATACTGGTTCGCGTCGATATTGATCAGGACACGCTGGTTGAATTGGCCAAAGCCCCAGAAACGTGCGGGGATTTGGGTGCCGTCCACCTGTGTCACCCCGCCGGTTGTCGTAACGGCTCCGGTGGAGTCCATAATGACCGCACCTGCGGTGTTGGTGGGAATGATCTGGCCAAAGTCGAGATCGGTTTGTTTGACAAAGCTGAGCGGCGTCACAAGGAACGCTTGTGCGTCTGAGCTTTCGACCTCTTGCGCGGCCGCGCCGACCGGGACGCTTGCCAGCATCAAGGCGGCCCAAACAGTGGCCAGTTTATGAAGAATGCGGTTCATCGCTAAGTATTGCCAACCCAATGACTGCAGCGATTACAGCCGACTGGTTAACATAGCTTTGAGATCATCGTTAATTTCGGCTTACTGCGCAGGAAAATGCGTGCGGTCACGCGCACCTGGCCGCTAGGAGTTGTCGGCGGGTCCACCCCTGAGGACAAAGCGGCGATCGCAATAACCGCAATCGACAAACCCACTCTCGTCGATTTCCAGATAGATGCGCGGGTGGCCCAACGCAGCCGGGCGGTAGCCTGTGCCACCGCGAATATCGCTGGAGCCATCGCAGCTGACGCGGCGGGAATCGACCTTGATCACTTCTGGGGGTGGCATATCCATGGCGCGAGCGAATAATCCCGCGCCGCGCGCATTTCAATCACTGATAGTCGATGCGGATGTCAAAGGTGCCGGTGTAGATCCCCGGAGCCTGGTTGGGATTCACGTTGAGGGTTCCAGCGACCCTGAAAATGAAGGTTCCATCCAGCGTGTTGATGCGGAACCGTTCCCAGTTTGGGTTGGAGCGTACGCGCGTAAGGCTGGGGGCGCCGTTGATGGTGATATCGGTCACCGTCATATCCGTGCCCGGGCCGGTCAAAGTGATGGTGTTGCCGATCGGTCGGCGGACGCGAACGCGCTGACGGAACTGACCCGATCCACCAAAGACGGCGGGCTGGCATTCGGCAGTTTGAACAAGTCCGCCCGTCGCCGTGCAAGTCGGCAAGGCCTCGGGCGTCATCACGATAGTGCCCCCGCTGCTGCCGATAATGTCGCCAAAATCCATGTCCGCGAGCTTGGTGATGGTCAGCGGTTCGATCAAAGCCGCTCTGGCATCGTATGAACCTGCATCCGATTGCGCCGCCGCCCCTGTGGGAGCGAGCGCCAGCGCAGCAGCGATCGAACCACATGTGGCCAGATACCGCCTTCTGCGGGCGCGCAAGATCGGTGATTTGCTACTCATCACAGCGTGCCATTAGGTGATGAGGTGTGTCGGTATGACCACCAAACGAGGTTAATGAAGTGATAGGAATGGCACACACGGCGCTTCTTGCGCCCGCTGTTGGGTCTTGCACGGCGCATTTGCATCATTATGGCCACGGCCATGGCTGATGCTCCCGCAATCCGGATCGACAATCTCGTCAAGCGCTATGCGCCGCCGAAGGGGGCCAAGGGCGAGGAGGCCGAAGGAAAGCTCGCACTTGGCGGGGTCAGCTTCGACGTGCCCCAAGGTTCGATATTCGGACTGCTCGGCCCCAACGGAGCGGGCAAATCGACCCTGATCAATATCCTCGCCGGGCTGGTCAACAAGACGGCTGGCAAAGCCGAGATCTGGGGTTTCGATATTGATCACCAGCGCCGCAATGCCAGCCGTGCAATCGGCATCGTGCCGCAGGAGATCGTCTTCGATCCCTTTTTCACACCGTTTGAAGTGCTCGAGAATCAGGGCGGATTCTACGGCATTCCCGGAAGCGCGCGCCGCAGTGAGGAATTGCTCGCTGCAGTGCGGCTCGCGGACAAGCGCAACGCCTATGCGCGCACGCTGTCGGGTGGGATGAAACGCCGCCTGCTGGTGGCCAAGGCAATGGTCCATTCACCGCCGATTCTCGTGCTCGACGAGCCGACCGCCGGGGTCGATGTCGAATTGCGTCGGCAATTGTGGGAACTCGTTACCGAGATGAACCGCGAAGGCGTGACCGTGGTGCTGACCACGCACTACCTCGAAGAGGCCGAAGAGCTGTGCGACGAAATCGCGATCATCAACCACGGCGAACTGATTGCGCACAAGCCGACCCGCGAGCTGGTCGAAATGGCCCGCGAGAAGATTGTCGCCGTGACCGTCGCGAGCGATCTCACCGAAATCCCTTCGCACCAGGCATTCTCCAAGGTCGAATTGTCCGGAGAGCGCGGGGTCGAAGTGACCTATGACAAGGACAAGATGAATGCAGGGCAGGTGCTGGCGATCCTCCAGCAACAAGGGTTGATCGTCGAAGATGTGACGACCCGTGAAGCGGATCTGGAAGACGTATTTGTGCAGCTGACGGGAACTGGTTGAGGCAGGAGAACGACGATGCGGAGCGAGTTGGCGGCGATGATTACGGGCCTGTCGGTCTTTGCCCTCGTCGCATGCAACGACACCGAAGTTCTCGCCAACGCACCGGTCGCTGAAGTCGGCTCCAGTCTGCCGCGCGGAGAACAACCCGCCGAATGCCCGGACCAAGGCGCAGCCGTGCAAGTGCTGGGAAGCGGAGGACCGATCGCCGAGGCAGGTCGCGCAGCTACATCCTATTTGCTCTGGATCGACGGCGAACCGCGGCTGCTTATCGATGCGGGCTCGGGCAGCTTCCTCCGGTTTGCCGAAGCGGGCGGCAAGATCGCGACGCTCGACGCAATCCTGCTCACCCATCTTCACGCCGACCATGCGGGCGACCTGATCGATGTGCTCAACACCGGCGGGTTCGAACGTCGCAGCGAGCCGCTGCCGGTGATCGGGCCCGACGCCGCTCCGCGCTTTCCTGGCACCAGCGAGTTTCTGACACGGCTGTTGTCCAAGGACAGCGGCGCATTCGCCTATAATGGCGGCTATCTCGACGGGACCGAGAACAAGGCTCCGATCGAGGCGCGCGATATTGAAACGGCAGAAGGAGCAGCCGCGCCAACGGGTCTCGACATTTCGAACGACTATTCGGTGATGGCGCATCCTGTGCATCATGGCCCGGTGCCGGCGCTTGGCTATGTGATCGAGATCGGCGACAAGAGCTTCGCCATCACTGGCGATCAAAGCGCGCTCAGCGAGCGGTTCCTGGCTGATCTGACCGGTTCGAGGCCGACGATCCTATTCGCCCATCATGTTATCAACGGGGAAGCCGGCCAGCCGCGCGGCCTGCATCGTACTCCCGCGGAGATTGGTCAATTGGCTGGTGCCCTCGATCCGGGCAGGCTTGTGCTGACGCACAATATGGAGCGCTCGCTCGGTCCGATAGCGGACAGCCTGGCGGCGATCGGCCAAGGCTATTCGGGCGATGTCAGCGTTGCGAAAGACCTCGATTGCTACGCGCTCTGAATGCGCCACTGACCGCGCGACACGCGCTCGATATCCTTGCCGCAGTGCCGGCACTTGCCGACATAACCGGTCCCACTGCGCTCGACATTGCGGCGCAACGGTTCGTGGCGTCCGGTCATGCACCGGACAGTTGAAAGAACGGACATTGAGAATTGCCCTGTTTTATTGGAGCCTGAAAATCGAGTGCTGTTCTTGGCGATCCGACGCGACCCGAAATCCCGATTGAATGCTATCACTCAATCGAGCCGATGCCTAGGCAATTTTATTTCGGCAATTGCGGTCACTTGTTACGTAATATTCCGCACTCTTGCCCGCGCCGACAATGCGCGGCAAGGCTCAGATCATGAATGCAACTGAAGATCAGGTATCGGTCTCGCCCGAACCCGGGACTTACGATGTGATTGTCATAGGTTCCGGCGCAGCTGGACTGACCGCGGCCTTGGCTTTGGCCCAGAGCAAGCGCGTGCTCGTATTGGCCAAGGGCTCGCTCACTGGCGGGTCGACCGCCTGGGCGCAAGGCGGTATCGCGGCGGTGCTCGATGCCGGTGACACATTCGAGAACCATGTGCGCGATACGATGGTTGCCGGCGCGGGCCTCAACGATCGCGAGACCGTCGAGTTCGTGATCGAACGCGCACCTGCCAGTATCGATCGCCTTGTCGAACTGGGAGTGCCGTTCAACCAGGAATCCGGCGACCTGCATTTGACCCGCGAAGGCGGTCACTCGCACCGGCGGATCGTCCATGTCGACGATGCCACCGGCTGGGCGGTGCAATCGGCCTTGCTCGCCGCAGCCGACGCCAATCCCAACATCACGCTTGCCCCCGGACGCACCTGCATCGACTTCATCACCGATCGCCACCGCGAGCAATTCTCGGCCGCCGGGCGGGTCTGGGGTGTCTACGCGCTCAACGAGGAAAGCGGGCGGGTCGAACGCTACATCGCGCGCGCCACCGTGCTGGCGGCGGGCGGTGCGGGGCGCGTCTACCAGTTCTCGACCGCGCCGCGCGGCGCGACGGGGGACGGGATCGCCATGGCGTGGCGCGCGGGCGCGCGGGTCTCGAACATGGAGATGATGCAGTTCCACCCGACCTGCCTGTACAATCTTGAGGTCAAGAATTTCCTCATCACCGAGGCGGTGCGCGGCGAAGGCGGACGGCTGTTCCACCCGGAGACCGGCCATCGCTTCATGGAAGAATATGACAAGGAGCGGATGGAACTGGCTCCGCGCGATGTCGTGGCCCGCGCGATCGACGACCAGATCAAGCGCTACGGCCTCGACTACGTCCATCTCGACGTCAGCCACCAGCCGCCCGAATTCGTGAAAGAGCATTTCCCGACGATTCACGAGAAGCTGTCCGGCCTCGGGATCGACATGACCAAGGAGCCGATCCCGGTCGTCCCCGCGCAGCATTACACCTGCGGAGGCGTGGTGGTGGACCTCTACGCCCGCACTGATCTGCCCGGCCTGTGGGCGGCGGGCGAAGCCACCGAAAGCGGCCTTCACGGCGCGAACCGCCTCGCTTCGAACTCGCTGCTCGAATGCTTCGTGTTCGGCGAAGCGGCGGCCTCCGACATCCTCACCATGTGGGATGAGCTTGAAGAACCCCCGCCGATCAAGCCGTGGGACGAAAGCCGGGTGTCGGATTCGGACGAGCAGGTCGTCATCAAGCAGAACTGGACCGAGATCCGCCGCTTCATGTGGAACTATGTCGGCATCGTGCGCACCACCAAGCGGCTCGAACGCGCCGCCAACCGCATCGCGCTGCTCAAGCAGGAGGTGGAGGATTATTACGGCAGCTTCGTCGTCACCACCGACCTGATCGAACTCCGCAACCTGCTGCAGGCGGCCGAACTGATCGTGAGGTCCGCACTGGCGCGTCACGAGAGCCGCGGGCTGCACTACACGCTCGATTATCCCGAGACGGCGGAAGCGGTGCAGGATACGGTGCTGGTGCCTTGAAATGGCTCGTCGGCGTCGCCCCACCAGCTTACCGCCCCCATTCTTGAAGCGCGTTTGGTTGCCTGAAAAGGATGACCAAGAATGGCCGGATTGGGTCGATTGGAACGCGTACCCATTGAGTCTTCCGATGGTGGAGATGGCAGGAATCGACATCCACTTTGAAAACCCGGTCACAATCCTTGTTGGTGAGAATGGCTCCGGAAAATCAACCATTCTCGAAGCGCTGGCACATGCGTGCGGATTCAGCGATGCTGGGGGCGGAGTCGGGATAAGCGGCATCGAAGACGCGCCGGCCTCAGGGAATGACGGCGGCGATCTTGGCCGATTGCTGAAATGTTCTTGGCTGCCACAAGTGAAGAGAGGCTGGTTCTTTCGTGCCGAGACATTCTTCGGGGTTGCGAGGTATCTTGACGCAGCCCAGTCGCCCAGCGCTGATTTTCTTTCCGCATCACACGGAGAGGGCTTCCTGTCGTTCTTCGAAGAACGAATGAACCATCAAGGCATTTACATCTTCGACGAACCGGAATCGGCTCTATCTCCGACGCGTCAGTTCGAGTTTCTCAAGATCCTGCGACGAATGCAGAGGGAAGGAAGATCGCAAATCATCATGGCGACTCACTCTCCCATTTTGATGGCGCTGCCTGACGCCGACCTTTGGCATATCAGTCGTTTCGGCTTCAGGCCGATCAGTTTGGAAGATACCGATCACTATCGTATCTACCGCGAGTTCATTCTCTATCCGGAAGAGACGGTTGAGGCGATGACGGAGTAGTGTGATACATCTGACGGCAAGACTATCGGCAGTAAGTCTTCCGTATGCGCGCTATTCTTTGCCCCGTACTCCTTCTTGCTTCGCCCGTTGTCGCCCAAGAACCCGCCTCCACCCCCAACACCATCGTCGTCACCGCGCAGCGCTCCGGCGCGCCGATGTGGACGATCGACACGCCTTCCGGAACCATCGTGCTCGTCGGCGAGATTCGCGCGGTGCCCAAGTCGACCCCGTGGCAGCCCGACCGGCTTGAGGAAGCGACGGCCGAAGCGCAGGGCGCGATCATTCGCGCGCGGCCCAAGATCTCGCCGGGGGATGTTTTCCGGCTGATCTTTCGCGGGGGCCGCTTCACCAAGCTGCCCGAACGGCTGGTAGCCGGTGACTTCCTTACATCGGAACAACGCGCGCGCCTCGCCGCGCTCGAGGAAGAATACGATCAGGATTACGATCGCGGCTCGTTCCTGATGACCGCGTTCGATCTGCTCGCGCGGCGGCTCGACTTCGACGATTCCACCACCAAGGATGCAACCGACATCGTGCGCAAGGCGGCGGACAAGGCCGATGTGCCGATCACCCGGCCCGAGCGGTTTCGCGGCGAAGACCTGCTAGACAATCTCGCCGAAGCCGATCCCGCATCGCACATCCCATGCCTCGAAGCGGCGATGGAAGCGACCGAAGCCGGACAGGTGATCATCGACCAGCGCGGCGAGGACTGGCGCAAGTTCGATGTTCCGGCGGTGATGGAAAATCCTCTCGAAATCGCGCTCGGAAAATGCTGGCCCTGGGCCGACCCGCAACTGGGCGAAGAGATCCGCGAGCAATGGGTCGGCATGATCGAAGGTGCAGTCGCGACCGAAGGGGTAACGCTTGCGGTTGTTCCTTTGCGTGTTCTTGCAGAACCCGACGGTGTGCTCGACCAGCTCGAAGCGCGCGAATTCCTCATCAGCGGGCCGGAATGGCGCAGTGAAAATCGGCGTTAGACATTCGTCGGCGCTTGTATGCAGTTTATCTGCGTCAATCCGCATCTCGGCGAAACATTAAACGGCTCACCGATACACATTTGAAAGAATCGTGCGGATCGCGCAGTTTCTTTCTGGACGCAGCGACATCCCGCACCCCCGCAAATCCGCTGTGCCTGATCGACCAATAGAGCCACTGCACGAGTGAAGGGACTGGTGCTCGGCGCTAACGGTCCTTGCGATCGATCATCCGAAGTTGAGGAAGGATGATCCGATGAAGACGCTTACCAAGTACACCCTTTTGCCCGCTGCCGCTTTCGCGATTGCGGTGCCATTCTCTGCCCCCGCCGTGGCTGGCGAAAAGTCAGACGCGATCGTCGTCACGTCGATGGCGAAGATGAAGGAATGGCAGGCAGAGACCACCAAGGACATCAATCGTTCGCTGCGCGCAGCGCCAATGCCGAGCAGCAGCCGCCCGAACAACGCCGTGGTGCAGATTGCCTTCACGCTTGGCGCCGATGGCAAGCCCGACAACCTCGAAGTGCTCGATGGCAACGGCAATTGGGCCGCGCGAAGGGCTGCCTCCTACGCCGTGCGCCGCCTGAACGATCTCGATCAGGTGCCGGTCAGCAATCCCCAGAACGCGCAGTTCCTTGCCAACATCTTCTTCGCCAGCACGGCTCAGGATCATCGCGAGCTGAAGGCTCAGCTCAAGAAGTCCGAAGCGAAACGTCTTGCCGCTGCCCAAGGAGAGGAAGAATACATCTTGCTCGGCGGCTAGGGATCCCCTGATCACCTCAGCTGCTTTGCAATGCGGCCTGCCGCAATGCGACACGACAGGCCGCCCACGCCGCACCCGCTCTCGTCACCAGTCCCTATTAGGCGAGCACGGGTTGCGGCGTGTCTGCATGTGCGGCATGCCTGCGGCCGAGAGATAGCAATTCGGAGCCGCACTTCATGCCGACGATCACCACACCCAACACCGGAATCGAACTGTTCTACGAAGAGCACGGCGACCGCGCCGATGACACGATCCTGCTGGTGATGGGGCTGGGTGCACAGATGATCCTGTGGCCCGATGAATTCGTCGAGGCGTTGGTTCGCCATGGATATCACGTCATCCGATACGACAATCGCGACATCGGCCTGTCGCAGAAGATGGACGGTGCCAGGGCGCCCGGCGTCGCCTGGCAAGTGATCCGCCAGAGGATCGGCTGGCCCGCGAAGGTTCCGTACACTCTGTCGGATATGGCCGATGATGGCGCCGGGCTGCTCACCGCGCTCGAGATCGATCGCGCGCATGTGGTCGGCGCATCGATGGGCGGAATGATTGCGCAGCTGATGGGCGTGAATCATCCCGAGCGATTGCATTCGCTGACCTCGATCTTCTCGACCACCGGCAATCCCAAGCTTCCGCAGGCAGAAAAGGCCGCGATCGAAGCGCTGATCGCGCCGCTGCCGTCGATGGAAAAGGACGATCTGATCGCACACGGCATCAATGTGCAGGAGAAGATCGGCAGTCCGGGCTTTCCCGCAGACCCCGTGCGCCGCCGCGAGCGGGTGGAACGGCTGGTCCAGCGCAGTGTCTATCCGCCTGGCCTGCCGCGCCAACTCGCTGCGATCATCGACGATGGCGACCGCCGGATGCGATTGCGGAGTGTCACAGCGCCGACTCTGGTGTTGCACGGTGAAGACGATCCGCTGGTGAAGGTTGAAGGCGGCAGGGAAACCGCCGAACACATTCCCGGAGCGCGGCTGATCACGATTCCGGGCTGGGGGCACGATTTGCCGGTCGAGCTGATTGAGAGGATTGCGGACGAAATCGCCGGGCATGCCAAGGCATCGGTGGCGCGCGAATCCGCTATGGCATAGGCTCTTCCGACAGGGGAAAGGGGGAGTTCATGGCGCTGAAGGTTATCGGTGCAGGCTTTGGGCGGACCGGCACGGCCTCGATGAAGGCGGCGCTTGAGCAGCTCGGCTACGTCAAGACCCACCACATGTTCGAAGTGCTGGCGAGCAAACGCCAGCAGGAATTGTGGCTCGATATTGTGGACGGAAAGCAGCCCGATTGGGACGCGGTCTTCGATGGATATCCTGCGTCCGTCGATTTTCCTTCCGCGGCCTATTGGCGAGAGCTGGCTGCGCATTATCCGGACGCCAAGATCGTCCTTACCACTCGCAGCGCCGACAGCTGGTGGAAGAGCGCACGCGCGACGATTATCGAGATCGGCACCGCGACCCCCAAATGGGCGCGGCGGCGGCTGCCCGAGCCTCGCCGGATCGATCGAATCGTGAACGGTGCGATCTGGGATCCGCTGTTCGACGGTCGACAGTTCGAAGAGGACCACGCCAAACGCGTTTTCGAAGCGCACAATGAAGCCGTGATTGCGTCGCTTCCTTCCGAGCGCCTGTTGGTCTTCGAAGTGAAGCAAGGCTGGGAACCCCTGTGCCGATTTCTCGGCGAGCCCGTTCCCGACACGCCATTCCCGCATGTCAACGATACGGCTCAATTCAAACGGATGATCCGCAACATCAAGCTGGCGTTCGGAGCGATTCACGTCGCCGGATTCGCGCTCCTTGCCGGGGCCGCCTGGTTCGCGTTCGGCTGAGTTCGCCAAAGCGGCAACAATCTTGCTGACGAGCGTCCGAAAGATTCAAGGATTGATTCACAAGATTCAATCACCAAATTTTTCTTCACAGATTCATTTTCACCCTTGCGCGTTTCGCGACTCAAGCTTTCTCCACGCGTCGCTGCACTGCAACATGGGAATTCGGGTCCGGATCGACACTTATCTTGGTTAATAACCCGTTGACGCTGAATCGCTGCTGATTCATGATCTAGTGGTTCGGTTCGCATTGGACCCCCCAATCGTTGTGATTTCCGCCCGTGCCTAGAAGGGCGCGGTAGGGAGCGGATTCGCGAATATCGGGGTCTGACGGGCCGAATTGTGGAACATCTGGGGGACGGGCTGTGGCTAAACCTATGGCTATCCTGGGGGCAGATCGGTATAGAACAGAATTAGAACATTGGCTTTGTGCCGGGTCTGATTCGCGGGGACGAATACGGGGCAGGAATGGAATTTAAGACGAGTGATAATGTGCCCGGAGACAACGCGGGCAACGAAGTGCTGACTGACGCCGAAACCGGTGAGACGCTCGGTCAGGTTGAGGAAAATAAGAAAGCTGTGACCATGGAAGAAGCCGACAAGGGCAGCGAAGAACTGATCGCTGCGAAAGCGGGCGAGGCGCTGGCTGGGGCCGTTGCCGAAGCCGCCAAGTCGGCCGCGCTTCCCGACAGCAAGACCGTCAACGAACGCCGGTTCGACGTCCAGATCGACGAAGCCCGCGATGCCAACTTGACCGAGTTCGGCAAGGAGACGCTGACCGATCGCTATTTGCTTCCGGGCGAGAAATACCAGGATCTGTTTGCACGCGTCGCCGATGCCTATGCCGACGATGCCGAGCACGCGCAGCGTCTGTATGACTACATTTCGAACCTGTGGTTCATGCCGGCCACGCCGGTTCTGTCGAATGGCGGTACCGGGCGCGGCCTGCCGATTTCGTGCTATCTCAACTCGGTCAATGACAGTCTCGACGGGATTGTCGGCACCTGGAACGAGAATGTCTGGCTCGCCTCCAAAGGCGGCGGGATCGGCACCTATTGGGGCAACGTCCGCGGGATCGGTGAGCCGGTCGGCCTCAATGGCAAGACCAGCGGGATCATCCCGTTCGTGCGAGTTATGGACAGCCTCACGCTGGCCATTTCGCAAGGGTCGCTGCGGCGCGGTTCGGCGGCTTGCTATCTCGACATATCGCACCCCGAGATCGAGGAGTTCCTCGAAATTCGCAAACCTTCGGGCGATTTCAACCGCAAGGCATTGAACCTCCACCACGGCGTACTGCTCACCGACGACTTCATGGAAGCGGTGCGCGAAGGCGCCGAGTTCGAACTCAAATCGCCCAAGACCGGTGAAGTGCGCGGCACGGTCGATGCCCGTTCGCTGTTCCAGAAGCTGGTTGAAACCCGGCTGGCAACCGGCGAGCCGTACATCGTGTTCGCCGACACCGTGAACCGGATGATGCCGAAGCATCACCGCGAACTGGGCCTCAAGGTATCGACCTCGAACCTGTGCTCGGAAATCACGCTGCCGACCGGGATCGACCATCTTGGCAAGGACCGCACGGCGGTCTGCTGCCTGTCTTCGCTCAACCTTGAAAAGTGGGACGAGTGGAACGGCGACAAGCAGTTCATCGAGGACGTCATGCGCTTCCTCGACAACGTGCTGCAGGACTATATCGACCGCGCGCCGGACGAGATGTCCCGCGCCCGCTATTCCGCCGATCGCGAGCGTTCGGTCGGGCTTGGCGTGATGGGCTTCCACTCCTTCCTGCAGTCGAAGGGGCTGGGCTTCGAAAGCGCCATGGCCAAGGCGATGAACCTCAAAATGTTCAAGCATATTCAGGCCAAGGCCTCCGAAGCCTCGATGCTGCTCGCACAGGAACGCGGGCCGTGCCCCGATGCCGCAGAGATGGGCGCGATGGAGCGCTTCAGCTGCAAGATGGCGATTGCGCCGACCGCGTCGATCTCGATCATTTGCGGCGGCACCAGCGCCTGCATCGAGCCGATCCCGGCCAATATCTACACCCACAAGACCTTGTCGGGCAGCTTCGTGGTCAAGAACCCGTATCTCGAAAAGCTGCTGCGCGAGAAATCGAAGGATTCCAACAATGTCTGGAATTCGATCCTCGAGAATGGCGGCTCGGTCCAGCATCTCGACTTCCTCACCGACGAGGAAAAGGCGAGCTTCAAGACCAGCTTCGAAATCGACCAGCGCTGGCTGCTCGAATTCGCTGCCGATCGCGCACCTTACATCGATCAGGCGCAGTCGCTGAACCTGTTCATCCCTGCCGATGTCGACAAGTGGGATCTGATGATGCTGCACTTCCAGGCATGGGAGAAAGGCATCAAGTCGCTCTATTACCTCCGCTCGAAATCGGTCCAGCGCGCAGGCTTTGCCGGCGGCGTCGAAGCCGACAACACCAAGGACGCGCCGGAGATCGAGTTGAAGGCCGAACTCGGCGAACAGCAAACCGATTACGAGGAATGCTTGAGCTGTCAGTGAGGCTCGATCGATGATGCATTGCAGGCCCCCGCAAGCACGAGCTTCGCGGGGGCTTTCTTTCGACGGATACTCCGAGGGTCGAAAACGTTGAGCATCTACGGAATCCCGATTGCCCTCTACTGGACCGTTGGGGCCATCTCCGTGATACTCGGTCTTGCTTCGATCTTGTTTCCCGACCGGATAGCGCGTGGAATGCGAGCATTGATGCTGCGGCAATTGCGGTGGTTACGGAGTACACGCTACCGCCAATGGCTCAAGATCAACGGCTGGCTTCTGCTTGTCCTGGGAACTCTGGTTCTGGTCCTGCTCACCATTCTGGTCTCAGCCAAACCGACCTAGACTGGCACCGATCACTTTTACCCGCCCTTAAACCGTTTTCGCCTATGGCCCGATTGTCATGCGCACTCGGAAAACGCCTCGCAAATCGATCAATGTGCCGGGCCGGTATTACACCGGGCTGGGCGATCCCGTTGACGTAACGCTTAGCGATCTGTCGGAAGGCGGTTGCCGGTTCCCGATCGGCAATCAGAAGCTCAATATCGGCGCACCGATGCAGATCTATGTCGCCAGCACCGGGCCGCACCGCGCCTCGGTTCGCTGGATCGAGGATGGTCATGCGGGTGTGACCTTCGCCTCGCCGCTCGAGACCGAGCAGTTCGAGAAATTCCAGGTCAGCCACGTGCCGGACCTCGCTCAGGACGACACGCCGGGCGAATTCGAAATCATTCCCAACGCGCTGCCGCAGCGTTTTTGCTGATCCGATTGGCGCGCTGCGCCAGGGCGGCTAATGTCCGTTCATGACCCTCGGCACCCTGCTTCCGCTCATCCTCGTCGTCCTCGCCATAATCGAGGCGCCGT